>NZ_JBYTDY010000022.1:0-68693 GCF_058791835.1 Paenibacillus sp. EB106-04-04-XG159
GAGCTTAACGGAAAGATATAATCTCTTGCGGAATATACCATGAACCGCCGTATACCGAACGGTACGTACGGTGGTGTAAGAGGACGGGGGCTAGTCGCCCCCTCCTACTCGATTGCGGTACTAGGATGATGTCTGCGTCTTAGACCTTGTGCGCAGCTTCTTGAAGAAATCCTTTAACAGCGCGGCGCACTCCTCCTGCAGGACACCTTCCACAATCTCGGTGCGATGATTGAAGCGGTCTTCTTGCAGCAGGTTCATGAGTGTGCCAGCGCAGCCTGCCTTAGGGTCGCCTGTACCGAACACAACCTGCGGCACGCGGGATTGCACGATAGCTCCTGCGCACATAGGGCAGGGTTCCAATGTGACGTATAGCGTGCAATCTAACAGCCTCCACGCTTGCAGGTGCTGGCTCGCTTCACGGATAGCGATCATCTCCGCGTGAGCGGTTGAATCTAATGTGGTTTCTCGCAGATTATAGCCTCGGCCGATAATTTCACCTTTGTGGACAACTACAGCGCCGATCGGAACCTCGCCTATGGCCTCGGCTTTCTTCGCTTCTTCGATGGCTTGTCGCATCCAATGAGCATGTATGAGCAATGGATTGAGCTCATTGCGGCCCGAAAGTTCTTCGTTCATGCGGCACTCCTTCCAGATTATTTCCTGTATTTATTCCCCGAACAAATATTCGTTGTTAACATACTGTGAACAACAATGTGGATAAGTAAGGGGTTATACACAGACTTATACACATATTATCCATATCTGCACACATGTTGTGCATAAGTTGTTGATAACTATATATTGTAGGTTTAATATGCAGTAAAATCAACTGTTTTATGACATGCCCCGTCCCTTTATTCTAGTAAGATGGGTTACAGTTGAATAGGGAATGGACAATTCTATGGGAAGTAGCTATGATCAAAACAAGGCTCCATCATAAACCAACATCAAGATGTAGAAGAGGAGTATAATGGATGCGTTTATCGATCAAAAGTAAAGTCTCTTTATCCATTTCATGCACAGTACTACTCGTCTTTTTTGCTTATATCGTACTTAATTATTATATGACCAAGAGCAAGCTTGTATATGAAATGGAAGAACGGATGAAGGTTATTACCCAGCAGATCTCCATCACCATGCAGCAATCTCATCATGTGGATGAAGCCATTGAGAATATGCTTACGGAATGGCTGTATAATGCCTCTATGGAAGCTGCGAAGAGACTGCCGCTCGAGTATGAACAGATTACGGATCAAGATCTTGTCGATCTAACCCATGAGCTTGGCATAACCCATATCGCTCTACTTCAATATACTGCGAATAAAGAGGATATTATCGTTGGTCGTTCAACAGATAAGAGCATAGAAGGATTATCGACTAAAGAGTGGGGCATATGGCACAAGGCTCTTAGACAGCTAATGGACTCCGGTGAAGTGACTATGCCGCAGGGAGTGAAGAAGGATAACTTCTGGTTAGGACCATTCGATAGGTCAGCGTCCAACCCTGGTTATATGGACAAATGGGGATACTATTATGATGACCAACGAGATTACATCATTAGCATTTGCCTTCAGGACAGAATGGTCCTGGATATGTTTTTTACGACGACGCCTGACCAGATGGTCGAAGAAACACTGCAGCTGCAGCCAACGGTTCTGGAAATTACAGCTTTCAACCCTCTTATAGTGGACTATTTTGATGTGCTTCCGACCAGCCCAACTATAAATAAGGTTGAATTCCAAACCAACCAGCCTATTCTGTTTGGCTCCTATCAATATCAAGTGGATCAGGATAAGGATCATATCAGGCAAGCCTACGAAACAGGACTTCCGGTATTTACGGAATGCCAGTCCCAAGATAAGGATCTGTTGAAGAGCTTTATACCGATCCGAGATGAAAAGAGTACTTATGTGTTAAGTGTGGTCGTGGATGCGGAGCCGTTGAAGGCGACGCTTAAAGACCAGCTGCTATCGAATATAGTTATTGGGTTAGTGACGCTTGATATTGTATTTATGATCAGCTATATGCTGGCTGGATGGTTTTTCAGACCAATTCAGAATATATTGCAGAAGGTTAATATGTTGGCGGTTGGTCAATTCAATACACCTTTGATCGTAACGCGTAATGATGAATTGGGGAGGCTTGCAGAACGGATTAATCTGATGGGTGACAGCTTGAACGAATCCACCACACAGCTTCGCAACTTATATGAAGAGAACCGCTCGATGAAGGATCAGCTGGAATCATTTATTAACCAATCCACGGATGCTATTCATGTAACGGACTTGCAGGGAAGAGTAGAGCGGGTCAATCAAGCGTTCAGCGGTATGTTCGGATGGACGGAAGATGAGATTAAGGGGAAGCAGCTGCCGATTATTCCTTCTGACTTAAGTAAAGATATTCAGGAGATCGAGGATTTGCTGCAAAGCGGCAAGGCAGGAGGCGCGCTGGAAACGATACGGCTAACGAAGGATAACCGGCTGCTTGATGTCAGCGTGAGCACCTCGCCCATCATGGACGATTCGGGCAAGCCTTCTGCTTGGGCCAGCATCACGCGTGATATCACGAACCGCAAGCAAATGGAAGAATTGCTGCGCCGTTCCGAGAAGTTGACGACAGTAGGGCAATTAGCGGCGGGGGTTGCTCATGAGATTCGCAATCCGTTGACCACCTTGAAGGGATTCATTCAGCTTCAGCAGCGGACTGGCACCCATAATCCTATGCATACCTCCCTCATGCTGTCTGAGTTGGATCGCATTAATTTAATCGTCGGTGAGTTTTTGGTGTTGTCCAAGCCTCATGCGGCTCGCTTTCAAGAGAAGGATATTCGTCAAGTGCTGCAAGAGGTACTCACACTAATGGATAGCTTGGCACAGCCGGATGGGATCTTCTGTGTGACTCATTTTGCGGATGAAGTGCCGTCTGTGATGTGCGAAGAGAATCAGTTGAAGCAAGTGTTCATTAATATTATCAAAAATGCGATCGAAGCGCTGCCGCAAGGTGGTACTATCGAACTGACTGTAGATACATTGGATGAGGGCAGGGTGAGAGTTCAAGTCCAGGATAATGGGGTGGGTATATCACCTAACGACCTTTCCAAGATCGGAGATCCCTTCTATACGAATAAGGAGAAAGGAACGGGCCTTGGACTTATGGTATCCCAGCGTATCATATACAACCATAAGGGGACCATGGATATCCAGAGCCAGCTGAGCGAGGGCACTCTGATTACGATTACTTTGCCTGCTATGGAGAAGGCGGCTTCCGATCAGAATGATATCGATACGAGAATAGTCGTACGATAATAGAATAATAGATAAAAGGGCTGTCGAACGTGAATAGGTATTCTGCGAAGAGTACCATTCATCGTATCGACAGCCCTTGTCGTTTAAGGCGCGATGGTTGTTTCAGGTGTGTTAACCGCGTACTTGCGCAGTATAGATACTTCTACACGACGGTTCTGCGCTCTGCCTTCTGGTGTATCATTCGTTGCGACAGGGTGGTATTCTCCCATTCCAACTGCTTGGAAATTCTTTGGATCCAGTCCCGATTGTTCCAGTACGACCTTCATAAATGTCAGTGCCCGTGCTGAGCTAAGATCCCAGTTGGACTCGAACTTAGAATTCTTGATCGGCATGTTATCGGTGTGACCACTGATGACAATCTGGTAGCCCTGATAGTTCTTGATCATATCTCCAATGGTTAGGGCAAGCTTCTCAGCTTCTGGTTTAAGTGAAGCTACCCCAGAGCCAAACAAGGCGCTGTCTTTAATCGTTATCTTCAACTCAGAGTGGTTCAGCTTCGTACTTAACTGGTCCGACAGTCCATTCTGCTTAATGTACTGTTGTACGTTCTCCTGCAATTCCTCCAGCTTCTGCTGTTCTTGCTGAGCTTGCATGGTATAAGGATCCTGAGTTTCCTTATCGGCAGTCTTCTCCTTGCTCTCAAACGCTTCGCTTAACGTATCAGGCTGGCTTCCGCCCTTAGGCATGAGGGAATTCTGATCCAGAATACTATCACCTGCACCGCCGTTGCTGCTAAAAGCAATGCTGAAGGCATCGCGCATCTGTTCGAATTTCTGCGAGTCAATCGCAGACATTGCGTACATAACGATGAACAACGCCAGTAGGAGCGTAAGCAGGTCAGAGTATGGAAGCAGCCAAGATTCGTCGGCATGTTCCTCGTGATGCTCTGAACGCTTCTTCTTATTCACCGCTCGCATCCTCCTTCTCATTCAAACGAGTGCGTTCCGCAGGCGTTAAGAAGACAGAAAGCTTCTGGTTAATCGCGATTGTGGATACACCGGATTGAATGGATAAGAGTCCTTCCACCATCATTAATCGAATCTGCATCTCACTGCTAGACAAGCGTTTCAGCTTGGTTGAGATCGGGTGCCACAAGACATAACCTGTAAATATACCAAGGAGCGTAGCGATAAATGCAGCCGCGATCGCATGAGTCAAGGCTCCCATATCGGACATATCCGCGAGAGCGGCAATCAGACCGATAACCGCGCCCAATACCCCTAGCGTTGGCGCATACATACCAGCCTGCGAGAAGATCAAGGCGCCAGCGCGGTGCCGTTCTTCCGTAGCGTGGATATCTTCCAATAGGACATCACGCACGAACTCTTGCTCGTTGCCGTCAATAATCATGCGCATTCCGCCGCGCAGGAAATCATCTTCGATCTCATCAATGCGGGACTCAAGCGCGAGTAACCCTTCACGACGAGTAATCGACGCCCACTCCATAAATAGTTTAATTAATTGAACTCGATCCACTAATTGCTGTTTCACGAACAGCATCTTGAACAGCTGCGGCAGCTTCTTCAGCTCTTTGAGCGGGAAGGCAACAAACAGGGAAGCAGCTGTACCTCCAAAAATAATAATATAGGCTGCAGGGTTATTTACTAAGTTGATCAACGGCGCTCCCTTAAAATACATCCCTAGCAAAAGGGACGCTAACCCCAGCACTATGCCGATTAATGTTGATTTTTCCATGTCGAACATCCACCTCATCCATGAGTATAATGTTGCTTCCGTGCGTCATCCAATGACTAGTGGCCGCTATCGGCAAATAGCGACGCTTCATCCTATTTATCGGTATGAAATATGCTAAATGTTAGATGTAAATGAAATACGGGTTGTCCCAATTGCGATCATAGCGCATTGGTGAAGCGATAGGGTTGTGCTACAATACGAGTAACTTGAATATTTACTGTAAGCATTAGAGGGAGTGGATCGTTGAGATGGCTGTAAGATTTACGAGACCTTATAAAGAGATATTGTTGGATATGGCTAGTGCGCTGGGCCGAATTGAGGATAGCTACACTTTCTTAGACATTGAAGCGGGTGATTGGGAACAGATGACGCCGGAAGATCGTCACGAAGTGCTGGAAGCGCTTGCGGATGACCTGTTCTACGGTCTGGGACAAGAGAATATCTTGTTTGTGGGAAGCGGAAGCATCCGATATGATCGCGAGTTTCATAACTTTGAAGTGTCGAACGAGCATGAGGCTGTAGGCGTTATCGCATTGCTGGATGCTTAGAGCAGTATGGAGATGCATAGGGCAGCATAGGGATGCTTATAATTGCAGCGTAATCTCTATTGATGCTTCTTGTGGTGTGGGCAGTGAGATCCGAGATGCTATTGGCTGCTAGACATAAGTCACTTGGAAGCATAGGCGAGAAAAGGGAGAGATACAGGATGGTTAACCGTAACACGTTCACTGTAGTCATGACACCGGACGAGCTTGCAGCGCGATTGAAACATGCAGCGGAAGGCGATGGGAGCGTAGTAGCGGCAGACTGTCGTTATTGGCTTACTGAGCCGCAGCGCGGAAGAGAAGCATACCTAGAAGGTCATATTCCTGGAGCCGTGTACTTCGATATGAATCAGGATCTATCATCAGCTGTTAAAGAGCATGGCGGACGGCATCCGCTGCCTGACCCTGCGCGACTGGCAGACAAGCTGACGGAAGCGGGCATTACTCGCACGAGCACAATCGTCGCCTATGATGAGCAGGGAGGCTCTGGTGCCAGCCGCTTGTGGTGGCTGCTGCAGTGGATGGGCCATGAAGGCGATGTGCTGCTGCTCGATGGCGGTTGGGTGGCTTGGCAGGCGGCAGGCTTGCCTGTGGAGAAGGGAGTGGCAGCGGCGGCTGGCGTGGATGGAATGCGTTATGAGCCTAACGTGCAAGTGCAGTTGGTACTCGGTATGGAAGATGTGAAGGCTAGGCTGGGCCGTAGCGATGTCGTGCTCATTGACTCGCGCGACGGGCAGCGCTATCGCGGCGAGGTGGAGCCGATGGACCGCGTGGCGGGACATATCCCAGGCGCGGTGAATCAGCCATGGCAGCGGAACTTGGACGCTGCAGGCGCGTGGCTTGCGACGGACGACCAGCGGGAGCGTTGGTCGGAAGTGGTGGGCGATGCCGCAGAGATCATCGTGTACTGCGGCTCCGGTGTTACCGCGTGCCCGAACATTCGCGGCTTGTGGCAGGCGGGCTACCGCCAGGCGAAGCTGTATGCGGGCAGTTGGAGCGACTGGAGCTCGTACGAGGAGAATCCAGTTGCGGTGGGGGACGAGGAGAAGGCTTGATCGATATAATAGTATGCGACTTGAAGTACATCGCTCATGTAGCGATGTACTTCTTTGGTTTGTGCCCAGGATCGCTGAGGTCAACACGGAGTCAACAAAATGGTGATCTAAGATGATTACAGCGGAAGTCAATTGTTCGCGTGTTGCTGTTGCCGTTCGCATACGAATCACTACTCTAAAGAATGATTTCAAAAAGGCCGTCAAAACTATGGCGGCGATGATCGGGCGGCAACGCGATTGTCCTTGAAAAAGCTACGCTACATCAAAAATTTGACCACCCGAATACCGGCCTCAAAATCTTGCGAATCCAATAAGCCATTACCGTCGTTGCGGTCCATGAGCTGCGCTTCTGTTGGATGTATTGATCGTTGATAATATAAGTCCGTGTGGAAGTAGGGCTCTTCAGGCCGAACTTTTCCCACTTCGCCGGATCATTCGAACCTCCGAGCCTTATAAGCATATTTGAAGACTCACTATTTATTTTAGCCGGAATTTGCTCGTATGCTTGGGTGATTTGCGCATGAAATTCGTCGATCGGATTGCGGCTAGCAAGGCTCTCCAAGTGGATGCCTTCGCGAATGTAAGAAACGTATGCCAGATGGTCAGCCCAGAACTGGTCGATATAAAAAAGCCGTACTCGCTGCTCCGAAGGACTCATCGGCTTCTCGCCTCTCAAAATTCCGAGCCGCTCCTCGTATAGAATTCGCCTCTGATCCTCTACCATATCCGAATAACTGTTAAGTTCCTGGCGGATATGGAAGTTTTGGCCCATAATAACGCGCTGAATATGCGTGATTTTGCTACGGAGCACCGACTCTTCGAGAGCCTCATCCTGCCTAGGAGCGCGAATCGCTTGATTGATGCCGAACCGAAGTATTAACTCGTCCTCCAAGCTTACGAAAAATACGGAAGCTCCCGGGTCGCCTTGGCGGCCAGAACGTCCGCGCAGTTGGTCGTCGATCCGCACGCTTTCGTTCACATGTGTACCAATCACGTACAACCCGCCCAGCTTGGCGACAACTTCAGCTTGCATGGGGTTGCCGCCGCCGAGCCGAATGTCGACGCCGCGTCCGGCCATATTCGTAGACACTGTCACGGCCCCGATTTCTCCCGCTTTGGCGATGACCTCGGCTTCTTTTGCGTCGTTCTTCGCATTCAGAACATGGCAAGGTATGTCGGCAACCGCTAGCGCCTCCGCTAGCATGTCAGACTCCTCGACGCTTGACGTACCAATGAGAATTGGACGTCCCGTCGCATGGACTGACGAGATTTTTTGTACAAGCGCCTTAAGTTTGGCTTCTTTATGGCTATAAATCCGATGCGGATGGTCGATCCGTATGTTTGGTCGGTTCGGTGGGATTTGCACGACCTGCAGCTCATAAATATCTTCGAATTCTATTGCGGAAGCGTGCGCGGTAGCCGTCATTCCGCAAATCCTCGGATACAGGTCAATGAAGTGTTGAAGAGTGATCGTCCCGAGAATTTTCCCGCCGGCTGTCGACTGCAGCCCTTCTTTGGCCGCAAGCGCGGCTTGCAGCCCGTCCGGCAGAAACCTGTTCTCCGCCACGCGGCCGGTATATTCTTCGATCAGCTCGATTGTACCGTCCCGGACAATGTAATCGACGTCTTTTTTTAATAACGATTCCACATGCAGCGCGCAATTTAATGACGTTAACAAATGACTATTATGGCTATCGTACAAATTGCCGCATCCCAGCAGCGACTCCGCTTTCGCAGAGCCTGCTTCATTCAAGTAAACGTTCCGCTGAAACTCGTCGAAGTCGTAATGCTCTACTTGCTTGAGCTGCCGAGCCACTTCTGCGAAACGAATGCCGTCGTTGCTGGAAGAGTCCGACTCACCGGTGATGACTAGCGGTACCCGTGCTTCGTCGAGAAGCAGTGAATCCGCTTCGTCGACGATGACGTAGTGGAAAGGACGATGCACGGTATCGGCTTCGTCTAGTGCGATCGTGTCGCGCAAATAATCGAATCCCGCCTCTTTAGCCGTAACATAGGTTATATCCTTGGCGTACGCTTCCCGTTTCTCGAACAGGCTCATGCCCGCTTGAACCGAGTTTACCGTTAACCCGAGGAAACGATAGATCGGGCCCATCCACTCCGCATCTCGATTTGCCAAATAATCGTTAAAAGTCAGCACATGAACGCCTTCGCTGGTCAGCGCATTTAGATAAGCAGGCATAACAGCAGAGAGCGTTTTTCCTTCACCGGTATGCTGCTCGATCAAAAATCCCTCGTGCAGAGCGATGGCAGCCATGATCTGGACATCGTAAGGCTGTAATCCGAGCTTTCTCTTCGCTGCCTCGCAGACTAATGCATAAGCATCGACAAGCAGCTCATCCAAAGGCGTACCCGATTTTGCGTCTTTTTGCAGCCGGAGGGATTCCGCTTGAAGCTGTTGATCGTCCCATGCTTCCAAATTCCGTTTCCTGATGAGCTCGACTTTGTCCTGATAGACTTTCAGCTTATTCTGGGTATCGCAATCTTTGAATTTTTGCATCAACTTGACGGCTATATTCATAGGAATTTGATCTCCCCTCGGTAGAAATACGCTTAGTTTTGAACAAGAATCAGACGCGGCTATACTTCCACATTGTAAGACTATAGACGAGAAATTGGCCCAATCCCAACAATCCGAAAGTGATTAAAGTATAGACAGCATTATCTTTAATAGGTAAAACAAACCCTGTTAACAAGCATAAAAGGGATCCTTTCTAGTTGTTGATTGGGGTTTATTGTAATTTATGGAATGTAAAATGTAAATAATATATTGCATTTTGGAAGCTATCCTAGTCATTGATAAGCAAAAAAAGACGGCAACAGGTTCATCACAGTCTCTCCCCATCGGTGAATTATTCTCGTTTCTTCAAAATATTGATCGTGAATGGACTGGATCGACCGGTTGCGGGTGCTGGTGTGGCAAAGGAAATGTAGACAGAGAAAAGGTCGCCGATGCTCGCTATCTTCTTGCCGTGCACAATCGTGGAGATGGTTTACGATCCAATTACAGAGGATATGGGAAGCATATGGGGGAAGAGTTCGCATTAAAAGATTAGTGCGAAAATGTAATCGTCTTTGGCGGCAGTAACTAGCTGGAACGATTGGATTTCGTACGAGGAGAATCCGGTGGCGACGGGGGAGAGTAGTTGTTGTGATAACTGTCGCAATACATTTTCCCTGGTTGTTGATCTAATGGAGTGATATATTAAGTATAAAATATCCAAAATATTGATCTGAGACTTAAAGGTTCAAAAATATAACGTTATAGGAATTCAGAGTAGATCATTAGTACTTTAATATCGATAAGAGTTACATTTCTAATATGGGGGGGGAGATTTATGAGTGCCAAGCAACCCAACATGAGTCTATTTACACTAATAGTATCTATCATAATTTTGATATACCTTTTCTTCGTAGTTATTCCATATGGTGAACAGTATAATTTTTTTAGTGAAGGAAGTGGACCACAAGAGGATAAGGTTCTATCATTCTTTTTCATGACAACCCCAATATATATTGGATATCTTATCTATATATTCAAATCTTCTGAGAAAGTAACTTATCTATATTGTTTGAATTTCCCTCTAACATTTTTTAATATATATGTGTTCTTATTCATATGTTTTACAGCTGTAACAGGAGGTGCAATATTATGGTTAATGGTTATTACAGCGATATTTCCTATAATATTGATTCCTGTTAGTTTCGCAGTAGGGTTAAAGAAAGATATAAATTATCTGATGAAAAAGAAGTAACGTTTTCACGAGGGCATTAACAAGAAGTCGAAGAAACCGCCAAAGGATAGTCGAAACGGGTATGCTCATATATAATATTTGTAAATTATTACAGATAGGGCGAGGGTAGTTATGATCTTGTGGTTTCGGCATTTGCCGCATAAAAGTTTGGATATGTCAGAATGGACCCCTTTCATACAAAATGATTGGTTTCGAGAGCATTATATAAAATTTGTTTATTTATTGATGGCTATTTTTATATTATCACCCATGTGTTTCGAAGGTAGGTTCACTTTTCTCGCCAATATCGCCCTTATCCCCATTGTTGTTCTTGTTTTTATTTTACATGAAATCAATCACATTCTTGTTGTATACACGAAAGGCGATATTAGCCTAACATTCAAAGGAATATTTTTTTGGCTTAATACAAATGCAACTCTATCCAAAATGAGATTTTGGGTCTTTATGAGTTTGCCATTTATCGTATTATCGGTAGTACCGGGGATTGCTGCGTTTTTTGTCTCAGAAGGTACGATCAAATCGCTACTGTTGTTTATTTGTTGGATAAATTTAATCTTCTCTTCCTCCGATGTTATAAATTCTTTTTTGATTCTAATCAAACCCAATCAATCTGTGTTTTGCAAAGGTTATTACCGAGTAAAATAGTAAGGCTAGGAAGCCGCGTCGGACGCGGGTTGGAGGGCTGTGACAGGTTCGGAGCAGAGCACTCTAGTGGGAAAGTTGGAAGTGTGCATGGGTGAAATAAAAGTAGGGGAGCTATTTTGCTCCCCTTTGTGGTGTTGCCGTATGCTAATGCTGTGTTATGACTAGAGTCTCCACATGGTAGCACAACTGGTAATTCCCGCACCTGTCGACCATATAAAGAACAAGTCACCTTGTACTAATGTACCAGCTTCAATTGCATGATGAAGTGCGAGAAACGGACTGCTTGTGCCTGTGTAGCCGTAAAGATCGCCTGTGTATGGGAATTTATCTACATCTTCCCCTAATGCATCGGCAGTATCTTTAAGTAAACTCTGACGTATTTGACTAATATAATAGTGTTTAACATCACTTTTCTCATATCCATGTCTCTGCAGCAGCATCTCTATATTGGTTACTGCAGTTGGGAAAGCCAATTTGAAGTTATACTCCGGCTTTAGATCGATCATCTTCTCTTCAAGCGTCATATGATCGCCGTACATTTGCGTCATGCCCTTGGCAGGGAATAGCATATCCTTCGCAGTCTGCGTATTCGTGTAGTAAGCAGAATCGATAAGACCATGCTCACCATCCTCCACTCGCTCCAGTAACACCGCACATGCCGCATCTCCGCTAATTCCCTTTGTGGATAAATTCTTATCTTTGTAGAAACGGGAAAGCTGTTCTGACCCAACAAGAAGAGCATATTTCACTTGGGGATTTGTGATCATCGAACGGGCTGCTTGGTCAGCAGCAACAACCATCCCTACGCAGTTCGCATTACTATCATAAATGATACACGTATCTTTGCCCTCTAGAGCTTGATGCACCAAGGCTGCATCAGTAGGTACGCTGTATTCATGTGTGCCGGAGGAGAATACGATCATATCCAGATCGCTTCCTCGGAGGTTATTTTTGGCCAGCAGTGCTTTGGAGGCTTCAATAGCCATATAGACACTGTTCTCTTCATAGGTAGAAGCATAATAACGTTCCTTGCGGCCAAAGTGTGCCCAAAGACCAAGCAGTCTCTCTGCCGATTCTCCGGCATGCTGAGCTAACTCTTCATTGGTTACTTTTAATGATGGGTGGTACACTTCAGTACTTACTATCCTTACGTTAGCCAATATGATCCCTCCTCTGCTAGTGGATTACCATTCATACGGGAGTTCTAAGAGATTCCACGTACAGGTGTATAACTTTGACGTCGTTATTATGTATGCAGGGCAATGTCTGCTCACTTAGTGATTAGACTTGTCCTGATTCATCCTAGGATTTAGCAATTACCCAAGCTTCTTCCACGGTGTCAACAAAGTGTCCTGTGAACCCAGCAGTAGAGGCTACTCTCTGTAATTGGGATCTGGCAACCATTTTCGTAGGGTTAACGAGAACCGCATGCTTAAACCCGTTGTACAACCCATAGCAACGTTCCAGCATAGGCAGGATATCCTGCTTAAATGGCGCCATATCATTGCAGTCAATGATCAAGGACATTTCACGGATAGGTAAAGTTCCAAACATGACCTCGAGTCTATCTACTTGTGCAGCTGTTTCTTCTACGTCTGCAAAGCCATGCAGGCTGACGAACAGTGTGTTGAATTCTGGATGCATCTTAGATTCAGCTATCATTTGTCAAAAACCCCTATTCTGCTTGTTATTTTTGAGCTTACAAGGGTATGTAAATGAATATATATTTAATTATTCATATATATACCGTCTCTATCACTATCGACAATATTCTCCCTAGTTTTGATATTTTAGAGCAAAGTTTTTTATATTTCACTTACTATTAGAGATTCCTAGTCAGATGACCTGTCGTTTCTATACGTTAACCCGATAGCCAATGAAGGAGAACAAACGCAAAAAGCCCGTGTGGGACACGGGCTCCTTTCATTTATGGGACCTGTACAGACTTAGCGCTGCTGATACTGGTTGTTGCTATTATTGCACTGCATTTTGCTGTGTTCAGCGATATTTCCAAAGCTCATCGTAACGAATGGTGTGAATGCCGTTTTGGGCGAAATAACGTTTGAGCCGTTCATCCTGAAACAGTCTACGGTCTGCATCCCTCTCCTTGGCTATTTGCTCGCCTGATATATGGGCGTTCCCGAACGCGCGGATCTCATCGTCCTCAAATGTGGGATGCGTGATTAAGCGATAGATCCCGGGATCGACGGATTCCAGCGCTTGTATGACGCCCAATACGGGTTCATCCTCCATGCCCGGCCCGGTGTAGCGGATATCAGTGGCCACGTTCCGATAGGACATGAGCTGCTCGTTTTGGCACCACTCGTCGAATAGGGAAGGCAGGCGTTCGTCGATTCTTTCGAAGCCCATATGCGTATCGGCGTAAAATGGCTTAAAACCAAGGCTCCTGGCCGCTTCCAACTGAGCCTGAACTTCGGCCATCACTTCTTGAACATTGACACCTGATGTTAACCAATCTTGAGGGGACCGATGCAGTGTGCCGTCTTCCAGCACTAGGCTGGGTACTTGTTTCGGGGGTAATACTGGACCCCAGCGGACGCGGTCCCATTCGGCATGGAGCGTACAGTGAAGGCCGATACAGCATCCATCCTCGCGTGCCAGCAGCTTCGCCGCATCTCGTGCTGCGATACCATTAACCATGAACGAAGCATTGCGCAGCTCCCCGTATTTCCATGCTTCGAAGATAGCTCGATTGGCAGAATAGCTTCCACCCAAGTCGTCGCCTTGCGTAATCAGATAAATTTCTCGTTTCGCCAATATAGACAACCTCCATTTATTTGACAGTATGAATACCCACAAACAGGAGTCGTAAAAAAATATTGCAAACGCATACAATAAATGGTAAGTTCATTTTAGCATTACCAAAACGTTTTGGAAAGTACGAGGTTTTCTAATGACAACTACCATTAAAGATGTTGCGAAGGCGGCGGGGGTGTCCATCACGACCGTGTCTCGCGCACTAAACGGATATTCTGATGTTAATGAAAAAACGAGAAGTCGAATCAAGAAGCTGGCGGAGCAGATGTCATACCGGCCAAACTCGCAGGCGCAAAGCTTGGTATTGAAAAAAACGAATACAATCGGCGTCATTATTTCAGAGCTCACGCGAGCCAGCGCTAAATCCTCATTCTCGTCTGAAGTGCTATGCGGTATAAGCGACCGAGCAAGCGAGCTTAATTATGATATCATCCTGTTCAGCACGAATCCCAGCAAGCAAATGAATAAGACGTATTCCGACCTTTGCCGGGAACGCAATGTAGACGGGGTTATCCTTCAGGGCTTAACGACAACTGATCCCTATTTGCGGGAGGTTATCGATCAAAACACGTTCCCTTCAGTATTAATCGATATTCCTGTCGAAGGCGAGCGGGCGGGACACGTCACGACCGATAATGTAAGCGGAATCAGGAACGCCGTTCGGCATCTGATCGAGCTGGGACACCGGAATATCGCATTTATTAACGGTTACAAAGAGGCGTCGATCAGCGCGGATCGCTTGGCTGGCTACGTGCTGGGGCTGCAGGAGGAGGACATTTCTTACGATTCCAGCAGGGTTGAAGACGGCCGCTTTTCGGAAGAAGGGGGAGCGGAAGCAATCGGTTCCCTGCTATCTCGCCATCCAGACACAACAGCCGTTGTCTGTTCCAGCGATCTTATGGCGCTTGGCGCCTTGCAGAAACTTGAACAGATGGGCAGATCGGTACCCGATACCCTGTCAATCATCGGTTACGATGATATTTCGATCGCTGCCTACTGCACGCCCAAGCTGACAACCGTGCGCCAGGATAAGTATGAGATGGGGTATCAAGCGGCGCAAATGCTTATCGATATGATGGAAGGCCGAAACGTCAATCATAAGATTGTACTGAATAACCAATTAGTGATTCGTGAAAGTACAAAAAGCGTATGAGAAGGCTTCGAGCCTTTTTTCGACCAAAATCCAAAACGTTTCGGAAAAATCGAGCTTTTGAGTTGGTTTAACAATTCCTTCGGGAATTATTAAATAATTGTTCTCAGAAAGAAGGGAGAAGGAAAATGACAAAACAACTTAAACTCACATGGATGATTTGTCTGGCAATCGTTTTGATTTTTACGGGATGCAGCTCCAAGAGCAATGAAGAGAAAAGTCCAAGTACGTCGAACTCGTCGGGAACAAACACCGACAAACAAGAAGGATCTGCTAAGCAAGAGAAGGTCGTGCTTCGCATCCCGCATTACAAAACCGGCCAGAACGTTGGAGGTAAATTCTTCCTTCCACAAGTGGAGCGATTCAATGCAAAGTATGAGGGCAAGTATGAGATTCAAGTCGAAGAAGTGCCGAATGATGACTATAATGACAAGATCAAGCTGCTCGGGCAACAAGGTAAGCTGCCTGCGCTCGTTGAAAGCGGGGCCAGAGAGTTCGTTGAGAGTCTAATTGAAAAAGACGAGATTTACGACCTGAAGCCTTTCCTGGATTCGAAGCCGGAGCTGAAGAAGCTCCTTATCGAGGATTCCATTGCTTATAACACGAGGAACGGCAAAATTTACACCATGCCGCAAGCCGTAGTTCGACCTATCGGACTGTTCTACAACAAGGAAATGTTCGAGCAAGCCGGCATTACAAAGCCGATTGCCCAGATGAATTTCGAGGAATTCGGGCAAGCGCTGCAAACACTTAAGGACAAGGGCTATACGCCGCTTGCCTTGATGACAGGGGAGAACGCCTGGACGACGATGCTGCTTGCTTCCGCCTTCATGGCAAACGAGCCGGGAGCGGCAGAAGTGCTGAAGAGCAACCGCGCCGAGAAGGAATATGACTATTCGAACCCGATGTGGGTCAAGGCATTTGCCGAGGTGCAGAAGTGGATGCAGAACTATACGACGGACAATGCCATCGGAGCTGCTTACGCTGATGCTGCCAACAACTTCTTAAACGAAAGAGCGGCGATTATCGCGAACGGCACTTGGATGGTCGGCGATTTCTCGGATACATCAAAAGCGACAGAAGGCTTTGATAAAAAGGTAGGCGCTTCCCTGTACCCAGGAGGCGTAGGATTGGCGACAACAGCTCAATTTTCTTGGTGGATTCCCAAAGGATTAAAGCAGGAAGAAACGGACGCGGCGCTTGCCTTCATCGAATTCATCCGTTCACCAGAGGAGATCGAGGCGTATATGGTTGCTGAAGGCGGTCAAGCACCGAATGTTCAGACTTCCGCTGAATTCGAATCTAAGCTGAATCCGATACTGGCTGACATGAACAAGTCGGTGACCAGTGATATGAAGCTGATTGCGCAATCTATGGCGGATATCTGGCCGGATCAGATTGCCTCCAAAGATTTTAGTGCCAATCTGCCGCTTCTGGTGCAAGGTAAATTGACGCCAGAGCAACTCGCCGAGCAATTAACGAAGAAAGCGCAGCAATTCAAACCATAAGACGTGACCGATGAGCCCTCCATTGGAAGCAGGAGGGCTCGTCTCATCATAAAGGGGTGAGGATATGAAGATCAGAGGGTTGAACTTGTGGATTGCGGCGTTTTTGGCACCCACGATTCTTGTACTTGCCTTATTCTATATCGTTCCCATTGGGACAGTGCTCGCAACGGGTTTCATGGAATGGGACGGATTAAGGACACCCGTATTTAGTGGTTTGGATAATTATATTCGTCTCATAACCTATGATAATACTTTCTTCATCGCCTTGCGCAATATCTTGTTATGGTCGATTATTGCGGCTACGCTGCACGTCGGATTCGGTACGCTGGTCGCGTTCGTTCTATATAAGAAGCCTTTCGGATGGAGATTTGTCCGGGGAGTATTCATGATACCGATGGTCATCTCTGCCGCCGCTTGGGCGATCATTTATAAGCTTTTCTTCAATGATGAAATCGGAGTTCTGAATCATATGATTCGAAGCATCGGTTTTACCGATTTTCATGTCAATTGGTTTTTTGAGTCGCCAGCCGCTTTTTTTGCAATTACACTCACTTGGTTGTTCTATGCCGTATATGTCACGTTGATCGTCTACAACGATTTGATGGCCATTCCTAAAGAGGTGCATGAGGCTGCGCTGCTGGATGGAGCGAGCGAGTGGCAGATCGTTCGATATATTAATTTGCCGCTCGTCAAGAAAGCGGTCGCGACCGGTATTATATTATCGGTTACCTCGCGAATCGCAGGCTTCGAGGAAGTTGCGCTCACTACCAGAGGTGGACCGGGCAACGATACTTATAACATTACGCTGATGCTATATGACGGCATCGTCAATTACGATTACGGCTATGCCAATGCGGCAGCGACCGTCATGATTCTTCTCGGAATTCTTGTTCTCCTGGTGATTAACAGGGTGTTCAAGATGAATGAGAGCACGTATTAAGATAAGGAGGTGTCATGCCGATGCATATTAACATTCGAAAGTGGCTTGAAAGCATATTCTCCTACAGTGTGATGGCGTTTACGGTAGTGGTCTCCATTTTCCCGATTCTATGGATTCTTCTATCTTCTTTTAAATCCAATAAAGCGATTTTAAACGATCCTTTTTCATTGCCCACAGAGATCGATTTCCAAGCTTATAAAGACGTTTTTACGCAATATAATTTTTTGGGCTACTTCACGAATTCCATGTTAATCGCGATAACCTCGACGTTAATTGCCTTGTTTATTTATGCGCTTGCCGGCTATATTTTCGGAAAATTCAACTTTTGGGGAAAAACGTTTCTATTTATTCTTTGCACCATTACGCTGCTTGTACCGGGATACGCCCGCGTGCAGCCGATCTTCACCATCATCATGAAGCTGGATCTTTACGATACGAAAGCGGGCTTGATCTTGGTGTATTCATCGTTCGGCATGGCTCTTTCATTATTTATACTACGCTTGACGTTCATGGCGATTCCGAAAGATTTGGACGAGTCGGCTCTAATCGATGGGGCGGGCTTTTGGCGAATATTCTGGAGCGTAAACCTACCGTTGGCGAAATCGGGTATTTCTACGGCAGGAGTGCTGATGTTCTTGAATCACTGGAATGAATACTTCTATGCGTTAATATTAACGACCAGCGAAGCCAACAGGACGCTGCCGGTAGCGCTGCAGTTCTTTAATGAAGCGTTCTCCTACAATTATACGAGAATGTTCGCTGCGCTGATTATGGTCATCATTCCGGGTATATTGATTTATCTTCTCGTTCAGGAGCAGGTGCAGCAAAGCGTGGCTTCCTCCGGGGTTAAAGGATAGTCGATGAATATGAACGGGGTGCTAATTAAGGGGCTCTCTATTCAGATGTTGAATAGAGAGCCCTTCAAATCAATTTTATGTTCTTGTTTGAACAGCTAACCCACTAAACGATATAGGCCCGACAACATCGGCTCTTGTATTTGCAGTGCGGTTTTCTGCTGTGACTGTGTAAATGTGAGTACCCGTTCTTACATTTCTATCTTCTGCCTGGAACGTAACAGCATAATTTTGTTCAGAACCAGCAGACTCGATACCTTGTTGTGTATTGAAAATTTCTCTTCCATCGCGGAAGATTCTAAAGAGAACCTGTGCAATGCCAGTGACACCTCGAACGCCCACGGTTGCTACCAAATCTACCCGATTAGGTTGAGAATTCGCTGGAATCCGTATAGTGATTGTTGCAAGGGTAGTTCTTGATGGTGAACGTCGGATCGTAACTGAATTTGCCAAGTTGAATCTACTGCGCGGCTGGACGGCAGCTTTATCGAGAATACGTGCCAAAATATCAACTCCTCTAGATTGATATCCCTAACATATTCCGGGCAAACAAAGAAAGATTGGGCAATTGACCAATTTGCTTTGATTTAGGCAAATACAATGTGTTTAATGGTAAAGAGCAAATTATAGATTAACAGACATGACGCGGTCTTTTTGTTGGATAGATTGTGTCCCATACGCCTGTATGGGAATAAAGACTTATCAAAGTAGGACAAAGGTATCTTTTACCATCAGATAGAGGTCAAAAGGTTGATTGTAGACTTTCTGTGATCGTATACTAATATCAATCAGGCTATAGAATCCCTTCCTTCTTTTCCAACTACCAATGGAAAATAGGGGCTCTAATCTCCTGATTTTTTGTTTTTTACAATGGAATTGATAGAAGTAGATAGGCAATGATCATTGGAGGGAGAATAAATGAACGAGGAAGTTGTTACAACCGGATGGGATGCCATTGAAGAGCAAATGGTCAAGATTTACGGTGCGCAGGAGCCTAAACACTATGGGACGATGATCTCTTATATGCTGGGAGGCACTGATCCGCTGGATGGCATCAGCGCTTACAAGGCGGAGAAGCCGCTCCCTCACTGGCATTTAGTCACCTTTGGATTCTCGGAGCTTTATGAAAAAGAATCGGAAAATACCGATTACAGCGGTTATGGATTCGAACTTACTTTTCGGCTCGCACGCGAGGAAGACGAGGAGGAGCCCCCGGCGTGGGCACTGAACCTGCTTCAGAACATGGGGAGATATGTATTTAATAGTGGGAATATTTTTGCTTCCGGCGATTATTTGGATGCCAATGGTCCGATCTGTCTCGAGTCCGACACGAAGTTGACCGCGCTTGCCTTCTTAGAAGATCCGCAGCTCCCTGCCGTACACACACCGAACGGACGAGTTGAATTTTTACAGATGGTTGGTATTACTGAGGATGAGCTGGAAGCTATGAAGACCTGGAATACGCTGGGGGTGCTGGAAGCCTGCCAAGAGATGCTGCCAGGGTATATCACTAATTTGTCACGGGACTCCATGCTGGAAGTTTCAGCTATCTCTGATGCCGTCCAGAGAGGTATAGAGTGTGACGGTTCAAACACCGGATTTTTATATGTAGATCAACTATCATGGGAGCCGGGCAAGAACCGTTTACTTAGCAAGACGCCGGCAGTGCTCACCTTGGGGGCCAAGCAGGCCGGAACGGTGTGCAAGCTGCTTCGTGGCCGCCTTCTGAAAGGGAAGAATCTGACTCTGGCAACCCAAGACTTGCGAGTCGTTCTAGAGCTGGGAGAGGAAACCAGCTATGAGATGGGAGAGAACGAAGTGAGGTTGAAGCTGGATGCAGCGGCTACCACTGAGCTCATGCAAAAAATGCAGCCGAAGGAAGAAGAGATCAGGCTTTCTTCTTATAAAGGAATGACCATTCAAATTGTGAAAACCCATATCAAGGATCAGGACGGACATGTCGTATCCACGATAGGATGAAGATGTAATCAGGAGGCGGGGCTTCATTGATAACAGCGAGTGAATTATTATCGATCATCCGTAATGATAGCTTTTTCGAAAATGTATTCAATAAAGATGTTGATTGGGACGCTGAAATAGACGACAGGGATGCTGCCCAATTTGATACGGCATGGAATTCTAGTTACGTAAAAGTGAATGAAATGGCCCCCTCTGAAAATAACGTAATCAGCGATATTAGGGAGTTTGCGTTCAAGCAGATTTTTCGGATAACTCAGAATTCTGAACTGGCGGGGTATGTGTCGGATGACTTTGGCCTCATTTCCAAGGCGTTTGAAAACAAGATTGATATTGAATTTATAGATAACCTATGGGATTCCTACCTGCAGGGAACGTTCCCAAAATGAATCTGGGAATGGAGATTACATCCACCGGAATGGGAGGAGAAACCGTTGAATCAGGCTGTAGAAGCTTTTCTGAACGAGGTATGGCAGGAAGTCACGGCGATTTACGCAAAAGAAAGCAAGAGGATCAATGAGTTTAAGGATCATAGCAGGTTGCAGGCAGGAGTCATGAACTACCTTCGAGTAGCATGGCGAAAAGGCAAGTTTGATTGGGCAAATGGGAAAATCCATATCGATGTCTACGAGCCATTCTCTTGGAGCAACAGCTCGTATAAATTTGAAGCGGATACTTACATCACGGAGTTGACCGATGAACTTTTGACCGAACAGTTTTTTCCCGCCTTGTGCGAACGTGTAGATCACTTGTTCCGCTCAGAGGAACTTGGTTCTCGTTTTTTTGATTACCGGTTTGAAATCGTATTTGAGTTTGAGCGGGAGAAGTCGATATTAACCCTTAACCAGCAGCTGTTTAATGAGCCTAAGTTGATTCAACTCCAAAAGTCGCTGGATCAATTTATTCAAACTAAGATTCTCCCTGATCCGCCCGTGTTGCCAAATGAAAAGGATATGTTCTTCTTCGCCTACCATCTGGTCAATCCTGATCTGATGAAACAGGAAACGGAAGAGATCGAGCCTCTGATCCGCCGCCTCTCTGACAAGCTAAATAAGAACCAAGAGCGCAAAAACGAGTGGATCAGACGTTATACTTCGGCCTTCAACAGTTGGGTGAGAGATCACTTTTTACCTCAGCATTTTACCCGATCCGGTTATTTTGGAAACGAGTGGGTTTTGAAGGAGGAGCCGGTACATCCTTCCGTAGATGCTGGAGAAATGGATTTCTTTCTTTATGCAGCTCTGCAGATCGGCTTCACCGAGCCGGATACTCGGCAGGAGTACCTGGAACTTGCGGTGCAATTGGGTTCCAAGCGAGCAGCGGATTATTTGAAAATAGGCAGCGGAAAATTTGAGAGTACCTATCGTGGAGAGCGGGTGGAGGCCCGAAACAATGACGTGACGCAGACGATCGAAATCCGAATCCTCTCTGAAGAAGAGGCGGCTTACGGGGAGGCGCTCGATTATATCATCCATCTTTTGCGACAGGATTTCCCGAAAGGCTACAATCTAAAGCTGAAAAGCAGCCAAAAGCATTTTCTTCCGTTTAAAAAACTGGCGAAGTCCAAGCTGCATCAGTTTTTTGCCAATGCACTCAGCTACCCGACGTTGTTCCCAAAAATTGCAGAATATGCGGATACAGCGATGGAGGAGTTCGCGTGGTACAGCGATGTGGAGCCGAGCGAGAAATCGGTTATGCCGGGCACCTATGCCGTACTAGGTCTCGGTTTGTACAACGAAGCCTATTTTCCGTTGGTTTGCCGTTATATGAAGCTGGTGGATACGGAGCACCAAATGGTGCAGGATGGCTATGCGCAGGCATTTATTGAGGCGCATGGCGTAAAGGCGGAGCATATGCCCGTGATCGTATCGATTTTGCTGGGAGGGAATGATGAAGGAAGACAGGTCAAGAATCTAACCATCGACCGTCCTGAGCTTGCCGAGGCGCTTGTCGAGGCGCTGAAAGGCAAAGAGATTCATGAAAGCGAACTGGTTCTGTGTCGGACCTTCGGGAGCGTAAAGAAACTGGAAGGAGCTGCCCGAAAAGCACAACCGCCGCTAAAAGAAGGACTGGAGCAGCTGTTGGCGCTGAATGGCGGATGAACCGGTAGAACAGTTGCCCTATACAGCCGCCGCACTGGGGAGCCACGGAATATCTGGTCTCAATAGATATAAAAAGAAGATGAGCCCGCGTCGAACGTGGGCTCTTGTCGTTGCTCGCCCACCTTTTAATAAAAGTTGGGGTTACATCGACGTCAGCCACGCGGCGCTGCCGCCCGCGATCGTTAATATTACTCCGGCCGAAATTCCCCAGATATGTTTTTTATCTAATATAAGATCTCCAAATATACTAGGCAGCAGCCATTTAAAAGCAAAGAGCGAGAAAGCACCTTGTGCGGTCCCTAGAAGTACTAGCTTCTTGGCCTGACTCATGTAGGTATCGATTGGAACAGAACGGGAGAACGCCAATGTTCCCCCAATGCGCGCGCTCCAGTATGTAATAGCCATATAAATAATCAAAGTTAGCAAAGTTAAAAAGACCGTGAATATAAATTTGATCAGGGTGGGTGATAACCATGTTTTCGAGGACTTGGATGTAGGGAATCCGATCAGGGAGAACAAAACGCCTACAATAACCACGCCCCCCGCGATGGCACATAAAGCGACATTCACGACGGCTCCTGCCATCAGAAGCATAAATATCATACATTCCTCCGTAGTTTGGTTAACGATTGGTATCTTCTACCTTTATAAATAGTAACATCGATAAATGGTTGTGTACATGAATAAGAGAGTGATCTCGGAGAATAAGCCATTTAAGATTTAGAAGAATTAATCTATCTTTCCTTATGTTACAATTTAATTGCATTTATTTATGACAATCCAGAATTTCGTTTAGATAATATACCCAGATAACAAGGAAGGTGGAGGCAATGTTAAGCGAGAACCATAAGAAACAGCTTGAGCTCATTGTTCGGGAACATCAGTTTGAACACGTAATGGATTATTTGAAGGAGTCTGTGCGTCAAGGCATTCGCTTGTCCAAGCAAGAGATGGAGAATTACAAGGATACATGCTCTTCCCGCATAGGGGGCGATCCAGATCTGCTTCCTAACGTGGAATGGCCTTTGGATTCCAACGGGACCCCAATGACGTTCCTGGCTCAGTTGCGTCTACGTGAATTGGCGCCTCATGATGTGTCTTCCCTGCTTCCAGCGGGAGGCATGCTTTATTTCTTCGTTGGGGTGGATGAACCTGCTTATCATATTGAACACAAGGTGCTGTATCTACAAGAGGAGAAGCTGCAGGAAGCCCAGCGTCGCCCTTCGCCCGAAGTGACCGCTCTCGAGGAGGAGTTTATCGGTTACCGGGTGACTGCCAGAGCCACGGTTGAGCCGCCCAATTACGGCTATGTGGATGATGAGCAGGTAGAGGATGGTGAGCATGATTACGAGCAATACGAAAATTTATGCTTCGAGTTGACTGGAGACAACTCAAGCGACCTTGCGGTCATGTTCGGTTATCCGGCAACGCAGCATGGAGATTGCGAATACAAAGCAGCGCTTCGACTGTTGACCGGTAAGGAATACAACTATTCCGTGAAGACGGCCATGGAGCAGATAACGGCGCATTTGAACGGCGATTCTGACAAGGCGGAGCGGGAAGTCCGCGATACGCTTTTGCTGCTGGCGCTGGATTCGGATCAGGAGGTTGGGTTCTGCTGGTGGGATGCTGGTGAACTGCAATTTTATATTCGGAAGGAAGATCTGCTGGCGGGGAACTTTGCACACACCTATTGCTCCCTGTATTCTAGTTAGTCATCACAAATGACTTTCATACATCAAGGGGGAGTACAATTTGAGTGAGATTGATATAAGTGACATATGGTTCGATTATGCCGGAGCCTTTGTAGATAAAAAGAATGCTTCGGGCTGGGACAAACTGACCCCGCAAGAACAAGAGATTGTCGCCTTATGGCTGCATCGAGCATTTATCAGAAGACAACCGCCTCACTCAGCTCTGGGATATTCCAAAGTTTCTTACTGATGAAGAGTTAGATAGGATGGATGAGCTTGATACGAGATTCTGGGAAGACCAGGATCGCATTGCAGAAAATGCACATCGATATTACGCGCAGCAGCTGGGAATAACCGCTCTTTCATAAGGTGAAAGGGTGGCCAATGCCAAGAGGATATGAGGAGGGATGAGTATCGTCTCTCCTTATTAAATATAGTTGTTTTTTTCATTACCATACTGATAACCTTGTTCTTGAATCATTTTCATCGGTTATATATTCAACATCTTCAAATCCACAATCGAGTGTATTTTTGTATAATAATTCGATTGCCTCCTGATTTTTGCAATATATGGTGACATAACAGCAATCAATCACTAATAGAACCAGTTCGCAATCACTTTCAATAAACTCTTCATAGGTCTCAATATGGGAAATTTCATCTTTTGAAAATGCTTGTAAATCAGCGAAAATAACATAATACTTATTGGTTTCAAATAGATTCTTAAGTTCTGCACCCTCAATAATATCTCTATCTTCCGAGAAAAGTTCTTTATCTAATTGGTCATTAACTACCATATATGACTCGCCACTGCCAATTCGCCAATTAAAAGCAGTAATATCAATAGGCTTTAGCACTTCTCCAAGCAAACTTCCATATTCGTTTGGAATTTCAAAGCTGATTCCTCTCCTCATAAAACCGCCCCCTCATTTTACTTACCTTTTTCAGAGTATAAAATGACAGCAGGAAGAGTACAAAGTAAGATATTAGCAATTATTATCAGGACAAACTTCGATCAGATCCGTATCATTCTTAATAAGAGGTGATATATGGGATATTACAAATACATTCGGGACACTGTCGATTATATCGAAGAGCATCTATGCGAGTATCTGTCACTGGATCTTATTGCAGGCAGACTATCATTTTCATCGTATCACTTCCATAGAGTGTTCCACTATATAACCGGTATAACGGTCATGGAGTATGTCAGGAAGAGGCGATTATCGTTGTCAGCGGAACTTTTGACGGAATCGAAGTTGAGCATTACTGAAATTGCTCTAAAGCTCCAGTACCAATCACCTGAGGCATACACAAGGTCATTCAAACGGTATTTCGGGTTAAGTCCTAGTGAACTCAGAGCGAAGAGGGCGAATTTGACTACATTCGAAAGATTGGGGGAACACCAATTGACGGCAATGGAGTACAAAGGAGATATAGAGTTACAGCCCACTATTAAATTTAAGAGTGAATTTAAAGTGATTGGTTATGAGCTCGATACTTCTACAAGTAATATGACCATCCCTGAGTTCTGGAACACCTACCTTAATAATGATTGGCCTAGTACAATTCCAAACTGGATAGACCCCAACAGATGGGTAGACTTAGGAATCTGTTACGATTGGAGAGAAGATGGGAGTTTTAAATACCTTCTTGGAATGGAGGTAACGAGCTTTGACAATGTGCCAATAAACAGTATTTGCAGAGTATTCCCTTCCTTAACCTACGCCGTTTTTACAACACCAATAGTCCCTCGGGATGTATTTGTATCATCGATCGGCAAATCGTGGGATTACATCTTTAAAGTGTGGCTGCATCAGTCAGATTATGAAATAGCCGAAGGTCCACAGTTTGAGCTGTATGATGAGCGCTGCCAGGCACATATCGATAGTCAAATTGATATTTATATACCTATCAAAAATAAAACCAGTTGTAACCATTGATAAAGAGGGCCGTGTGGAACAATGAAAAAACTAATCATAATAAATGGAACTATGGGGATTGGGAAAACAACGACCTGCAATGAGCTGCTGAAAATAACACCCAACAGCGTGTTCTTAGACGGTGATTGGTGTTGGAACATGAATCCGTTTATTGTAACGGAGGAAACAAAGGAAATGGTTGTAGATAACATTACACACATCATTAGAAACTATTTAAGGTGCTCCGTCTTCCAAACGGTTATTTTCTGCTGGGTCATGCATCAGAGCAATATAATAGACGAAATCTTGAATGGTTTATCCGATTGTGAATATGAGTTACATCTGTTTACCTTGGTTTCTTCACAAGAAGC
This sequence comes from Paenibacillus sp. EB106-04-04-XG159, assembly GCF_058791835.1. Taxonomy (NCBI): domain Bacteria; kingdom Bacillati; phylum Bacillota; class Bacilli; order Caryophanales; family Paenibacillaceae; genus Paenibacillus; species Paenibacillus sp. EB106-04-04-XG159. The sequence goes on from NZ_JBYTDY010000022.1 coordinate 26,315, forward strand.
TCTAGAAACAAGGCTAGTGCGTGATATTGAAGCGGGTATTCGAACCATTGATGTTCTGGAGCGCAGCTTATCTCGATTGAGCTTATATGATGATATGGATACTGTGAAAATTGATGTAACGCACATGAATGCAAATCAAGCCGCACAACAAATTGTGAAATGTATAGTGTTTGACAAAGGTAGAATGGTGCAGGAGCAGGTTAATGGGGGCTTCTGATAATGGGATGGGGGGATATTTTACACCTTATTTGTTTTAGTGGTTTTTGGATAAGGCTATAGCACTTCCACTCCCCGACTATGGATTGATTTTGGACGATACGATTAATGTTTGCTCAGAGAACAGGCAGATTAGTTAATTGGATAATAAAGGAAAAGAAGAGGGGGTGTGTCGAAGTTATAAATGTATCATAATTTTTTATTTTGAAAGGAATATGAGAATGAGTATAAAGGTTGAACCGTTAGATTTGCAAAAGGCGGATATATCAGGGTCTAAGTGGCAGGAGGTTAGAGCTGAGCAACTTGATATTGATAATGTTAGCTTGGCAAAGACGAAAATAAATAATGTAAACATGAGTGGAATGACTTTGAATGATGTTAATATGGGTGGAATTAAAATCTCGAACGCAAACTTGTCGGATGTAGGCATACAGCATGCAAATTTTAGCCACGCTATTATTGACCACGTCCATCTATTTGGAACAGAATTTCATAATGTGGTTCTTCCTATGGAGGGGGACGGAAATTACAATCCCGATGGGCAATATAAACCAGTAAGTTTTCATAACTGTAATCTGTCCAATGGGCATTTAAGAAATTGTGATTTATCAAATGTTGAGATAACCGATTGTGACATTACTGGACTGAAAATAAACGGTATCTTGATTTCGGATTTAATTAAGAACAAATAACTAAAGGGCAAGTAATTGGGCTTAAGCCCAACGCTAGTTCAATAAAAGAGAAGTTCTATAAAGAAACCACTCCATTGAACGCAGGAGTGGCTCTTTATCTTTATATACTGATGTAAAGCTGGTAATTAGTTTCGAAGACATGAAAAAAGTGATGTCCACGCTCCCCGAATCATGGATGAACAATGATAAATTGAGATGCGACGTCCTTTATTTATGGGGAGATATCAATGACGCTTCCGTTCTCGATAAGCTGATCTTCAAACCGGAGATCGAAACGGTGAAATATGCTCCAGGCGCGATTATATGGGCGATTGATAAAATAAACGTGACCAAAGGCAGCATTACAAAGTTGATTGGTACGGAATTGTATCGACAGATGACGATCAGGAATTTGAATACGACACGAAAAATTTATCAACTTATGCTGGCGGCAGACGAAGACGAAAAATGATTTCACCTGCGCAGAACCGTATCATAAGTAAATGAGGTTTTAATAAATGACAAAAAAAGTGTAGGACTATATGGAATCGTAGTCCTACACTTTTTTTATTAAACTGTGAGGGCTAATTATAATATGAAACATTATTCGCATTAGGAAGAATGCGAAACATATGGTATCGGATTAAATGTGATAATGTATGTAAATGAATTAACTTTGATAAATGAGGGATAATCATGTCAGTAGTGAACCTGTTAGCTTCTCAACTAAGTCGAAATGATGAAGTGCCAAATATTGAGCTGGCACGTCAATTAGCTAATGAAGAAAATCATACAGGAATAGAAGAGATAATTGAAAGCCTATCTAGCAATGATAAAAAGATTCAACACGATTGTATTAAAGTAGCGTACGAAATTGGACAAGTTAAACCAGAACTCATCAGTAAGTATGCTCAGACTTTTATAGAGTTGCTAAAAAGCCGTAATAATCGTTTGGTCTGGGGCGGGATGACGGCATTAGCAACGATTGCTGAGGTAGCATCAGAAACCATTATGGCTCATCTTGATACATTAAAAAGTGCCATGAAAATAGGTTCAGTTATCACAATTGATAAAGATGTCTTAACTCTTGCGAAGCTAGCAGCCGTCAGTAAGGAAAACAATGATGTGATCTTTCCATACTTACTCCATCACCTTGAGAATTGCAGGCCAAAGGAAATTCCCCAGCACTCGGAAAGCGTGCTTTTAGCCGTAACAGATGAAAATAAAGAGGCGTTTTTGAATGTGTTACGAAAAAGAGAAAAATCCCTAACAGCTCCTCAACTAAAAAGAGTCAAAAAAATCTATAAACCATTAGAAGCTTAATTGAAGGACATTTTGAGGTGGTTGTATGAAAGAATATAAAAAATGCCAAAGTTGTGCCATGCCATTAAAAAAGATTGAAGATCTAGGAAAAGAACGGCCCTTCCACCGTGTGTTCGGCAGAAGGGCCGTTCTTTTTCAGATTTTTCTGGAATGAATCGTAGAGCCAACCAGGGAAGGGAAGCTCATTCGAAATATAGCTCCACTCTGATCTCCGTTATGAGCGGATATCGTTCCATTGGACCGTTCAATAATTGCTCGTGAAATGGCGAGTCCAAGCCCTGTTTCTCCATTCTTACCTTTGATAAAACGCTGAAATAGCTGAGGCAGTAAATGATCAGCAATGCCTTCACCATCATCAATGACTTCTATCCGTACTTGCCCATCCTGCTCCGAGATTTGTAGGTAAACGGCTAGTGATGCGTGTCTAACCGCATTGCTTAAAATATTTAGTACCGCTTGTAAGAGCTTTTTCGAATCTCCCTCAATATGAAGTTTGCCAGGCTCGTCGACCTCGTACTTTACCTTGATTTCAACATTCTCATTTATTGCTAACGGACGTATTCGATCGACGGTTTGATTGATTAATTGTTCAACGGACACTTCTTCTTGATTCAAAATACCATCTTCACTCTCAAGCTTGGCTAATAAGATCATCTCTGTGACAATCTCCTTGAGTCGCTCACATTCGCTAGTGATCACTTTGAGACCATTGTCTGCACGATCCCCTGTGAAAATACCATCTCGAATTCCCTCAGCATAACCTTGAATCGTCATTAGCGGAGTCTTAAGCTCATGAGAAGCATTCTGGAAGAATTGCTTTTGAGCATGATGATATTGCTTAAGTTCCCCAGCAAGATGATGGACGCTTTGGGCTACCTCACCAATTTCTCCGCCAGTTTGAATCAACTGTACTTCATCAAAATGACGGTTTTCAACTTTTTTAAGCTCAAGCTTTAATTTCTCCAGAGGCGTAACAAGGCGTTTGGTAATAAAGAAGCTTAGGCTAAAGGCAAGAATTCCGCCAATCACCATAATGAACATCATTCTTGTAAACAGCTCTGTTTGATACGATTTCACTTTGCTTAGCGGCGTGGACAAGACAAGTGTAGCTGGGGCTACACTACTAGCTGAATCAATCATCCGTGGATCAGAAGTTAAGGTCTCAACAATATATTTCTCCTGTCCATCTTCCCATAAGCCTTGCTGGTTGTGAGTTAAGTTCTGTTCAATGAGCGGTAACCATGTTTTTGATTGGGCGTCTGTCATTGTACTAAACAATATATTATGATTCGGCTCTATGAGTAACGCATCTACTGATCCATTAATCTCATTTGCTAGCTGTACGACAGCCGCTGCTGATGATTGAGTAGGAGATAGGTCTTGAACAGGTAACGAATTGACCAATTCCATCATCGCATTACCTTGTGATCGTAGTTCGTTTCTTTGATTATCGATTAGCGTGTCCAATAGCAGGGGATAAACGAATGCAGCTGTAAGCAAGAGTACGCACACAAGCAATATTCCAAATGATAAATGAAGCTTATAGATTAGTTTCATGCTAGAACTCCACTCCATCCACTCGCATTCGATAACCATATCCCCAAACCGTTTCAAGAGGCAGGTCTTTCATTTTACGACGAAGTCTTTTGACCAAATCATCAATCGCTCGGTCACTACCGAAATAATCATCCCCCCACACTAATGTTAATAACTCATTGCGCGAAAAAGCACGATTCGGCTGCGCTGCTAAGGTATGAAGCAAGGAAAATTCTTTCACTGTCATTTCAATCTCTTGAGATTTCCAGTAAACCAAGCGACTATCTAATACTAGACGAAGCTCATCAATGATGAGGTCGTTTGATTTTGATAAACCCATATTCTGTTCTGACTTTGCAGTAAGTGAGTTAAAACGGTGGAATAAACGATTCACTCGTGCTACTAGCTCACGCGGGCTGAAAGGCTTAGTTAAATAATCATCGCTTCCAAGCTCAAGTCCAAGTATCTTATCCACTTCCTCATCACGAGCGGAGATCATAATAATGGGAACCTCAGCTTCCTTACGAATTTGTTTGCAGAATTCATAGCCGTTCATACCAGGAAGCATAATATCCAGAACCCACATATCCGGGCGCTCTGTGCTCCATAGCGTGAGCGCTTCTTCTGCAGAACCTAACGAGATGGTTCTGTAGCCTTCCTTCTGTAAATAAGCCTCAACTATATCTCTTATATGATTATCATCGTCAACTATAGCGATTTGGTAGCTTTTCATCAACAAACCTCCTATCCTTTACACCGTCTATTTTAACAAAGTTGCTCTCACAAGTGGATATTTCCATACTTTTTCCACAATTACTCCAAATGAATGCCTAAGCTGATCTATAGAATAATTACTTGTACGATATACATGTTTTAATCTGCTTGTATTAAACAAGCTCGATTGGAGGGTGATGCTGTGAGAATATCAAAATTGGCTCGCAAGGAGGTTCTTGTGGCTTTCTGCTTTCTTGCTCCGAGCTTGATTGGTTTTGCTCTATTTTATTTAATTCCGTTTGGTCAAAGTATTGTATTTTCTTTTAAGAATCCAAGCGGAGAGGCAGGTTTGTCGCTTTCCAATTATCAAAGCCTAATAGCCAGTTCGTCCTTTCAAAAGGCAGCGGGGAATACATTCTGGTTCACTATTATTGGCGTTCCAATCCTTATTATATTGTCACTTGGTCTTGCCATGCTGCTTAACAAACGAGTCTTCTTTCGAAACTGGCTGCGCACCTCTTATGTGCTGCCGCTGGTTGTTCCAGTAGCTTCAATTGTGCTCGTATGGCAGATTCTATTTGATTGGAATGGCTTTTTTAATCATGTATTGGAGTGGCTTGGAATCGATCGGATCGATTGGATGAAATCAGAGTGGGCGCAGGGTGTCATTATAGTTATCTATGTATGGAAAAACATTGGCTATAACGTGATTCTGTTCTTGGCCGGGTTGCAAAATATCCCTGATCAATATTATGAGATAGCAAACCTAGAAGGAGCAAGCTGGGCTCGTAAGCTCCAGATTACCTTGATTTATTTAATACCGACAGGATTTTTAGTTATGCTGATGTCGATTCTGAACTCATTCAAGGTATTTAGGGAAATCTATTTAGTTGCAGGTGACTATCCACATGACAGCATCTATATGCTTCAGCATTATATGAACAATATGTTCCTATCGCTCGATATTCAGAAGCTGTCGGCTGCAGCATGCTTGATGGTGCTCTGCATTCTAGTCATTGTGCTGATGCTCTTCCGAGTTGAACAAAAGTTCCGTTCATTTATGGAGTAAAGGGAGGTGTGTAGATGAACAAGAAACAGATAGGAACACTGCTACTCACTATCTTCTTAACTGTAATCGCGCTTGTCATGCTGTTTCCTGTTGTACTGACAATGGTAAGCTCCGTAATGACGGAGAAGGAAATTATGCTGAATTACGGCATGTTGGGTGATACGCAGACGAACGATTTTGTGAATTTGAAGCTGATTCCAGATTGGGTTTCGTTTGAGCAATTTTCTAAGGTACTTATTTCAACCTCGCAATTTCTTCATATGTTCTGGAATTCCGTATTTATGGTGGTTCCAATCATTATAGGACAGGTCGTGGTGGCAACATTAGCGGCATTTGCATTTGCCAAGCTGCGATTTCCGGGCAGAGAGCCCTTATTTATTGTGTATCTGATAACGATGCTTATGCCGTTTCAGGTCACACTTGTACCGAATTACATTATGTCTGATCGATTGGGGCTTATTAATAGTCCGAGCTCCATTATTTTGCCAGGAATATTTGCGGCGTTTGGTGTGTTCCTGCTCAGACAATTTATGCTCCAGATTCCAACTGCTTATATGGAGGCTGCCCAAATGGACGGGGCGGGCTATTTCCGTTCCTTTGTCACGATCGTCCTGCCTATGGTGAAACCTGGAATGGCAGCGCTTGTTGTTCTGCTGTTTGCAGATTACTGGAATATGGTGGAGCAGCCACTGATCTTTCTGCAGGATGCCGCTTTGCAGCCCTTGTCCATTTTTCTATCTCGCTTGCAGGAAGATGCGCTTGGGGTATCCTTTGCTGCTGCGGTCTTGTATATGACGCCTATGCTTCTCTTGTTTCTTCTTGCAGAACGGTATTTTATTGAGGGCATAGAGCTTTCTGGAATTAAAGGATAGGGGGCATGAGATGACAAGCACATCTAAGCGACAACGTTTAACGGCTGCTTTGTTTATATTGTTCTTTGTGATATTGGCTGGGCTGACTTTCTTTAGCAGCACACTCGAAACGATGATGTTGCCCAAAGTGATTACGGAGAAGCTTGTTTCCAAATCATTAGTTCATCATGTTAAAGGGAGTGGAGTCTTAACGCCTCGAAAGCAGGTAGATTTGGTGAATGAGAGTGGCTCTAAAATTTTGAAGGTTCATGTAAAAGAGAATGATGAGGTTAAGAAGGGTCAAACGCTTGTGACATTCGACAGTTCTGATTTGGATGAGCAGCTATATCAAGAGGAAATGGCGCTTAAGAAGCACAAGATGAATCGGGAGGTGTTGAAGGAGAACTTAGTGAATGCGATGCGAGGCGGTGATGAGCAAGTGATAGTCAAGGCCAAGCAAGATCTTGAACTGGATAATATGGATCTTGAAATCGCACAAAGAAAATTAAATAAGCTGCGTAAAGAAAAAGCGGACAAACAAACGCTGACTGCCCCCTTTGATGGCAAGATTACAAAGATTACAGCAGAGGATAGCATGAATGTCTCACAAGGTGGGACCATTATGACACTAATGGATAGTGGCAAGGGCTTCGAATTTATATTCGCTGTCGAGTCGGGGAATACGGCATTATTCGAGATTGGATCTAAGGTTTCTGTTCGATTGGTGAAAGACAATCAATTGGTTGACGGTAAAATTGAAGAGATTAAAGCTGTATCAAAAGAGAAGGGTGAAGATTCATCCGACGAATCCAGTTATCAGGTTGTCGTTTCCGTCTCCGATGATGGTCTTCAAGGCGGCGAACAAGTCAGTCTAGATATAAAGAAGGAGTCAAATGAAAAGGGTTTTGTGTTACCAAAAAAATGGGTTCATAAAGATGCAACAGGAAGCTATGTCTATGTAGTTGAGGAGAAGAAAAGCTCACTCGGCAATACGTTTAATGCACGCAAGGCTTATATTATAACAGGTGATTCAACCGAGGATGAGGTTGTAGCTGTGAGCGGGTTGAGTCCTGATGATGAGATCATTATTGAATCAAGTGAACCATTGCAGGAAGGTAATCGAATCCGAATATATTGAAGGGGATGAATGAATTTGAATAAAAGATGGGTATTGGCTTTATTAGCGATGATAGTCGTATTATCGGGATGCTCTAGCAGCAGCGTGGGATCAGGTGGAGGAGGATCATCTGATGAACATTCAGGTCAAGATGGCAAAACGATTGAGATTGCAACCATGACGGTACATCCTTATTTAGAGGAGGCAATTAAGCAATATAACAAGCTTCGTCCAGATATTCATATTGAAGTTAAAGAGTATCTAGCTAGACCTCAAACAGATGAAAATAAATCGAGTGAAGCAATGTCAAAGGGCGATGTTGAGAAATATGTACAAACGGTCAGCACACAGATGATGTCTGGCAAAGGTGCAGACATCATCGTCATGAACGATCTGCCGCAGGACAAATATGTCGCCAAGAACATGCTGACTAATTTCTATGATCTGATGGACCAGGATTCTGACTTTGATCGAAATCAGTACTATCAGAATATATTTGAAGGCTCCCAGAATGGAGATGGTTTGTATGCAATGCCATTCTCATTTGTCCTTGACGCGTTAACTGGGAATAAAGAGTTGTTAGAGCAAGCTAATATTGAAATTGATGATCAAACGTGGACATGGGATGAGTTTAAAGGTATTTCTAAGAAGCTAAAGGAACAAGTTGGTGAGGATTATGTGGCATTTGTTAATCTATTCCCGATTCAACTGTTAGCGGAGTATATAGAGGCTAATTATGATAAGCTCGTTGATCAAGGTCAAGCGAATTTCGATTCCGATCTGTTTCGAGATATGATGAAGCAAATCAAATCGATGTATGATGAAGGTGTGCTTAAAGCCGAATTTACGTACGACTATTCCAAAACTTTGTTTAACAATGCTAATCTTCTCGATCCAATAACAGGCCTGGCTCAAGTCCTTGATCCAAAGATTAATATATATCAAAAGCCAACAGTAAATGGACAATATAGCGGAACTGGATTTAAGTCGTATTTCACTTTAGGCATTAACAGCAAATCGAAGGTTCAAGATGAAGCTTGGAACTTTATTAAGTTCATGCTTTCCGAGGACATGCAATCTTCACAAGCGCTACCGGGCTTTGCGATGCATAAGGGAGTTGTGGAGAAACAGCTCAATGATGCCAAGCAGCAGGCAGTAGCGGGTACTATGCCTCTTCTAGAACAGAAGTTTGATGCTGAGACAGTCGAAAGCAAGATCCAAGAATTGCATCAGCTCATAGAAGGAGCGAGTAAGAATTTATCTAGTGACCAAAAGGTCGTTTCAATTGCGATTGAAGAATTTGATTCTTATATGAGCGGCCAGAAATCAGTTGAAGATGTCAGCAAGCTGATTCAAAACCGAGTCAACACTTACATTAACGAGTAAATAGAACGTCCTAATAGAGCTATCTAATACGTAACATTCTATGTATCCGGATATGTAAGAGAGATTGAATACGAATAGACAGACCCCCTTTTGCGAGAAAGTGATGAAAACACCTTGCAAGTTTAAGCAACCAGTCGTCGGAATAGAACCGGCGACTGGTTATTTTGTTTTGCCTTCGTTCTATCGTTATGGATCATGAGACATAATATTTAGCTATAGGGGACCGTACTGCAGGATCAACTTGAACTGAACTTATCTTGCTTACCCTTCGCTATCCTGCAGCCACTGTTCCAGCTTCTTCGCGACGCCATCCTCGTCGTTACTCGCCGTCGTATCCGTCGCAATGGAAGCCAGCTCAGGTATGGCGTTGTGCATAGCAACCGAATGACCGCAATATTGGAACATCGCCAAGTCGTTATAGTCATCGCCGAACGCTCCGATGTCCCCGCTGGATAATCCATGCCTAAGCGCGATTCCTTCAACGCCGGACGCCTTGCTGATCGATCTTGGAGCCATCTCCACACAAGGCGCGCTGGACAGCCTATATACATTCAGCTCGTCTTGGAAGGTTTCGGACAAATTATCCACATCATAGACGCGAGGTAGAAGCATCTTAGACGGCTGCAGCTCCCGGATGGACTGTTCTGATAAAATAATGGGGTCCAATTGATCAGCGGGACCTAGAAAATAAGCTTTTTCCTCCTCGTAGAGCGGACGGTTGGCATGCCAGCGGTCAGCCACCTCCCATATACAAATGCCATCCGCATGATGGTTCAGCACATGCTGATGGAGCTGATACGCCGTATGGTTAGAGATGGGCCGCTCTACACGCCAGTCGCCCACGCTATTGACCACAACTGCACCATTGTTATAGATGAAATAGTTCGCTACCGCCAATTGCGGATATAACGGGAGCACCAGCCGCGGCGGTCTTCCAGTCGCTACGATGATGATACCGCCGCTATCGTTGTATGCTTGAAGCGCCCGCTCGGTGCGCGCCGACAAGGTTCCGTCCGAACGCAGCAGCGTCCCATCCATATCAAAGGCCGCCGCCTTGGGCTTGCCCCTCGTTGTGCGAATCGACATCCACATTCCCTCCTATAATCTCCCAGTTTGACGTATGATCGATCCGCAGCATGCGCTGTGAGCCGGCGTTACTCTCCAACAGCCGAGCAAGCGGCTCCTCAATCCCGTACAGCCTCTTCATTCCACGAAGCATGGGATACTGGGAAGCCTGCCCGGCCAAGTAGTCGGTCATCACAATCGTAAAGGAATCGGTATGCCGCACCGCTTGTCCCCGATAGTGACATGCCCGAAGACGCGATCCAATGGGCCGCGACAAATCGATCGTGTACTGCACGCCTTCAAACATGATGAACTGGTACAGCAGAAGCTGCGGCTTAAGCCAATCGGCTCGCGGCTCCTGCGATTTTTCATCATACCAAGAGGCGCTGACTTCCAGAGCGGCCAACAGCTCCGCGCCCTTTATTTGAAACACGCTGAGAGAATCCATATACGGAAATATCCGCTGGATGTCCCCTCGCGTCAATTGTCCCGATGAAAGCTTCAACTGCTTCTCGCCCGCATAGGCTACAGCAGACAGCTGCGCGCGGCTCTCCTTAAGCTGCACCCGGTGCATCCACTCCACAATGGGGTGCTCGCTGCGCGTCAAGTCGTGCCAATCATGGAGCTGCAAGCGCGAATCGCACAGACATAACACCTTGCCAAGCCCCGCTTCCGCTCTGTTGCGGATCTTTAGCGCTTCTGCCACTAACTCCGCAGATTCCTCTTGCCCGGTTATATCTACAATCCGTCCTTCCGACACCATCTCTTCCGAATCTTCTCCAGTCAAAAATGTAAGCGTAACTTCCCCTATGCCGGTACCGTGCGAGCCAGGCTGCAGCATCAGCGTCTTCCCCTCCCGCCGAACAAAGCGGTCATGCTGATGGCCCGTCAGCAGCACATCGATTCCTTCCACTTCGCGCGCCATGCGAAGCGCGGCATTCTCTTGATCCGGCGCGCCTTCCCGCTCTATTCCGCCGTGATAGCATACAACGACAACATCAACGTTGGAACGAAGATGGTCTATGATCGCCTTGACCGTCGCTACCTCGTCATGCCACTCCCAGCCCTCCAGCCGATCCGGGTATTGCCATGCCGGGATGCGCGTCGTAACGCCGATGAAAGCGATCCGCCTAGCTCCGAATTCCGCGATATGATAAGACTCCGCGAGCCTTTTCCCCGAACGATGGCGAACATTGGCGGCCAACCACACGCAGGAGGATGACGCGATAACACTCCTCAAATAAGGAATGCCGTAGTCAAAATCATGATTGCCGGGCACCGCCATTTCCACTCCGCTTGCCCGAAGCAGATCGCCAATCATCTCCGCTCCGCATTCTCCTTCGTCCAGAGCGACATGACTCGCAAGCGGCGTGCCTTGCAGCAAGTCGCCATTGTCGATCATCCACACATGCTTACGCGTATTCCTAATGTGCGCGGCATATTGGGCGGCGCAAGCGAGTGACCCGCCCGACTGCCCGTCAGCGCGCGTCCAATGCCCATGCGTATCGCTGGTGTACAGCAATGTAATGGTATTATCGTTATGGGGCATGGTGTTTCATCTCCAGCATCTTCCATTCAATCGACCAGAGCTCCGATTGGCTGGTCGACACCGCGCAGGCGCCCGCTTGATATAGATTCCCGACTTCCTCCGGCAACGTAATGAGTCCGCTCGCGATGATGGGCACATCGTATTGTTCGGACAGCTCGCGGACGTTCTTAGGCAAGTTGCCTGGGGCGATATTGATGGCGTCCGGCTGCAAATCGTTAATCACCTTGCCGCTTAGTTCAAGGGAATAGCTGTCGAGCAGGAACATCGTCAATATGCCGAACACGCCGAGTCTCTTCGCTTCTTTGACCACATGAGCCTTGTTGCTCACAATTCCACAGACGGCGACCTCATTCAGCAGAAATTGAACGGCTTCCTTATCCTGCGACAATCCGCGGATCATATCGAAATAGACGAATAAGCGCATGCCGCTTTTTTCAGCTTGCTTGCTGTACACCTTTAATTCGCTCAACGATGATCGAACCAGAAACACATTACGCACGCCCATGCGCTCGGCTCTCGCCATATCCAGAGACGTCTTGACCGCCGCAATAACCGTAAACGGGCTAAACAGATGATGTAATTTCATTGGCCACTCTCCTGTCGATAGATCGAATATGCAGCACCCCGAACAATGCCGCAGTAAATACAAGAAACAAACTCGGTACCACCATAATGGCGTTGCTGAACGAGGAGGACTGCTGCAGCGCGCCGATTAGCCAGGTGGAGCAAGCTCCTCCCGCGAAGCCGCAAGCAAAAAACAATCCCATGCGCGAAGCCGCAAGCGCTCCCCAATAATGAACAGCTAGCGCGGTCATGGTAGGGAAAATCATCGCAATCGCCATTAGAAACGCAGCGTATCCGAAAGCACCAAGCACGCCTGGGGCAAAGCTTGCCCATATCAGGCATAGGTTGGCAAGCGCCGCGCATCGGATGAGAGTGCCACTGTAGCCCCATCGCTTTACACTGCGGCTGACGCCAAGCCGCAGTGCCGTAAAGCCGGCAAACGCGACCGAGTACAGCAGCGTTGCAAGGGAGGGCTCCAAGCCATATTGCTGGAGGAGCAAGGGGCGATACCACACCGTAAGGCCAACCTCCGCTCCAACATAAAAAAAGTAGAGAAGTCCGAAGCAGACAAGCGGTAGAACGGAACCTCTATTAATCCGTTGTACAGGCGGCGCCTCGCCCTTAGTCTTCCCTGCGAGCTCGTTCCTCCCCGGCTTGCTCACCACGCTTGGCCAGACAAGCCTGCTCCCGGCAAAGGCGAGCAGCGTCCCGAATACGGCAAAAGCGAACAGGATCAGCGGCCACGTCACAGCAGCCTGCGCAGTGGACTTCCCGCCTACGGTCAACTCAAGCGCAAGCGGTCCAATCATAAAGCCGCAGCCCATCATAAAGTGCAGCCGTCCCAGCAATTGTCCCGCTCGCTCCGGTGAAGCGAGCGGCATCGCTACGTTGCACACCATACCGACGATTCCGTTGGCGTAACCCACCATAAGGAACAGTCCGCACCATACTGCCGCGGAAGAAGCGGACAGCAGCGCCAATAGGGCCATGCCTGCCGCAAAGATCACTTGATGTATACTAAAGGCTCTCTGCCATCCCCATAATGCCGTTACACGGCCGGCAAGCACATTGGCTCCCAGCAATCCAGCGGAGCTAAACGCAAAGATTAGCCCGCTTGTTTGCGCGTCAAACTGGTATTCGTGCAGAAAGAAGTCCGGCAAAAAACCTTTCATGGACTCCATCATTCCAGTAACCAGCATCGACAAGCCTGTTAGAAGAGGCAGCGCCCAACCAATCGCAGCTGGACGCTTCACCTGTTACCACCCCAGTATCTTTTCGATTTCGGCGGCGGCCTTATCGAGCGCTTCATCGCCATTCATGTCGCCGGAGAAAGAGCCCTGAATATGATCAAGCAAGGTCCGCGTCGCGCGTGTGCCCGCGTCGCCCGGCCAGTTGAACCATGGAACAATATCTTGCGCTTGCTTATAAGTAGCGGCCGCCATCGGATTTTCCTTCAAATAATCGGCCATCAGCTCTTCGCGAGCGCTGTCGCGCACTGTCATATACCCCATCTTCTGCGCCAGCAGAGACGAGCTTTCCGGCGAAGTCGCGTACTTCACGAAGTCCCATGCCGCGGCTTCCTTCTCTTCGCTGCCTTGGAACACATACAGTCCTGCTCCGCCAGCCGGCAAGCGGCGAGGCGTTTGTTCACCCTCCCAAGTCGGAAGCAGCATAATGCCCAGATTAAAGGAAGAGTTCTTCGACAAATTCGCTAGATTGCCCGTAGTAGCTACCAGCATAGATAGGTCGCCGCTTTGGAAAGCTTCCGCCGCTTGCGTGCCGTTCATCATCGGAATCGACTTATCCTTTTGCATCATATCCAACCAGTAACGAAGAACTTCTTTGCCGGTCTCGTCATTGAACTGAACATCCTTATCCTTAACGGATGCGTAGCTTCCGCCTTTGGTTTCAAGAAGCGTCTGGAACATCCATGTATCAAAGTCCATCTGGAAGTAGATTCCGCCGCGGTCTGGTGCCGCCGCTGCAAGCTGCTTCGCCCAGCCGCGCACCTGCTCCCAGCTTTCAGGCTGCTCCACAACCGGAATGCCCGCTTTCTCAAAGTGATCCAGGTTGACATAAATCAAAGGCGTACTGACGAGAAACGGCAGAGACTGCTGTTTGCCTTCCGCGTCTTGTCCTAGCTTAAGCATCTGAGCTGTGTAGTCTTCGGTCGAATACCCTTCTTTGTCAATAAAGGTATGCATCGGGCGGATTGGCATCCGGGTGGACATAAACTCCCCGTTTGCGTAGCTGCCAATCGCGACCTCTGGAAGCTGCTTGGACACCGCCAGCGTTTGAAGCTTCTCCAGCAGTCCGTCATAGAAGCCCTGCGCCTGCTCGGCCTTTACAATGACCTTGTTCTGGGAAGCGTTATAACGATCCACCATCTCTTGAATCGCCTCGCCCTGCGTTCCGCCAAATACATGCATAAATTTAATCTCTACCGCTTTCTCCGTCTTGTCCTCTTTATTAGAAGAGGCTTCTGTTCCTGTCGGCGAAGCCGAAGGGGCCGCAATGTTCCCGGAATCGGCGTTCCCTTGTCCGCAGCCAACCAAAAGCAACATTAACGCTACTACCATCATTACATTCAAGCCGATACGTTTTTTCATTCCTATTCCTCCTGTAGTTCTTATTTAATCCCGCTTTGCAATGAACTTTCTGTAAAGTAGCGCTGCGCCAGTGCGTATATTCCGATAATAGGCAGCACAGTCAAAGTGGCAGCCGCCATCGTCGGCACCCATTCGATATAGCTGTCGTTGCGGAATTGGACGATAGCCACCGGCAGCGTCATTTTCATTTCATCGCTCAAAATGAGAAACGGCCAATAATAATCATTCCAGTTGCTAACAATTTGGATGAGTCCGACACCAAACAAGGTAGGCGCCGAGGCCCTTAAATAAATGTGATACAAGGTTTGGACGGAATGACAGCCGTCCACTCTCGAAGCCTCCTCGAGTTCTCGTGGAATAGCCATAAAAAATTGGCGGAGTACAAAAATGACGTACGCGCTTGCGATATGAGGTATGATCACCCCCTTATATGAATTGACCCAATCAAACGAGTTGACGACCAAATATACCGGCAGCATAATAGCCTGCGGGGGAATCATCATCGTGCACAAGACGAAGAAAAATAAGGTTTCGCGTCCTCTGAATCGGTATCTGGCGAAGGCGTACGCGGCCAATACGCCGAGCATCAGCTGACCCGCCGTCAATACGCTCGTCAACAGCATGCTGTTCATAAACCAGCGGGCTATCGGCGCCTGCTGGAATACCTGCAGGTAACCCTCAAGACTAAAGCTTGTCGGAATGAGAAACGCTACGCGCCGAAACGGATCGGAGCTTGGGGACAAGGATACCGTCAGCATCCAGATGAACGGCATCAGCACCACTAGTACGGATAACAGCAGAAATACATTCAACAACAGATGATTTCGTAACTTCAAGTTGCCAATCCCCCCTATACCCATTGCGTGCGCTTCTGCATCCAGCGCACCTGAATAACGGTCAATCCCAGCACAATGACAAACAAGATCGTCGCCGCCGCGCTGGCCACGCCCGTGTTGAAAAATTGAAACGCCTCCTGCCATATATAGAAAGCCCAGACGTTCGTCGAATTGTTGGGACCCCCGAGCGTCATAATTTGAACCGTAGCGAACACCTGCAAGGAATGAAGCAGCGTGATCGTCCAGACGAACATATGCACCGGCATAAGCATCGGGAACGTCATATGGCGGAAGGACTGCCAGCCGCTCGCGCCATCAATCGCCGCCGCTTCCTTCACCTCGTTATCCAATTGCTTCAAGCCGGAAATGTATAAGATGACGTTGTAGCCAAAGGACATCCACACCCCTACAATAGCCAGCGCGTACATTGCCAGTTGTGTGTCCTGAAGCCATGCCTTCTTACCGATTCCGAATAGGCCAAGCCATTCGTTTATCAATCCGTTCTGAGGTGAGAACATGAGCGAGAACACTAGACCCGCCACCGAGACGCTGACAACCACCGGAACAAAAAACAATACCCGGTACAAGGACCGCAGCTTGCCTGCCCGCTCAATCGCCAGCGCGTATACCAATCCGAGCGCTGCGGACAGCGGCACCGTTAACGCCATGTACTGCAGCGTATTGCCGATCACCTTCCAGAACAACGGATTGCCAAACACCTCTTTATAGTTGCTCAAGCCGACAAACTGTTTTTTATCCAGCAGCAGATCCCACTCCATAAAGCTGATATAGAGGGAGAAAAAAAACGGGAAAACAAAAAATATCGCGTAAAGCACTAACACGGGAGATAAATACAAATAGGGCTGCCATGGTATTCGTCTCATCCTACGCCTCCTCTAAGCCAAAATGAACGCAACAAAGCCCGTGACTCCCCGGATGGTTCCATCAAAGATGGAGAAGGGAATCACGGGCATTCTCTGCAATTAAGCCCATTGCTATCAGATATTCAATTGCTTGTTGACTCTACTTTAACCCGGCAATGTTAACAGAGTGTTTGCTTCATATTTATAATTAGTAAATGTTACTAGTCTGTCGGATTAAGTAGAGTTCAAACAAAATACGAATGTTTAATAAAGGTAAACGGAACAGCAGAAGAGAAATATTATCCATATTCATAACGTTTGAAAGGGGGAGTAAGAACGTGCAGGAATTGAAGGTTGTACATTTCCATGATGCAAACTCAAGGGAAACTTATTTCTCTATCCACAACGTGAAGGCGGCACATCAGTTTAGTAAGGGCAAAAACGTTAAAATCGGTATTATGGATCATAAGTTTGGGGCGGGAAATCACCCGAATTTTTATGCTGGTGTTATGGACTTCAAGGAGGATCAGGAATCCTTATTTGAGGTGGATGGGCATGGTTTTTGGATGGCATCTGTTTTGAAGGAAATCGCACCGGAGTGTGAGGTCTATGCACTAAATGCACTATTCTATGATGATGAGGCAGATGATCAGGGAGAAGCGAAAAAGGTTGATGGAATGGTGCGAGCCATTCATTGGGCCATTGAGAATCGTCTGAACATCCTGACTTATTCTTCAGCCCCTATCTCTTCCGTCAACCGGAAGCGTCTGGATGAAGCAGTAGAGAAAGCCTCCGCCCATGGAATTGCAACGACATTTATTCATTACGACCATCCTCAAAATATATGGCCTCACGGGTTGTGCGGAATCGAATCCAGATTATTTACACGTGCACCGGATCTCAACATTTTTCATTATGATTATAACACCCTGTTTCTCGACCAGTGGATTAAGTTTTCGAAGGCGAAAGAGTATCCTGAAAGTGGAAATGATATTCCCTTTTTTTCATTTTCGTCCATGTCGCCGGTAACGGCCGGTTTTGTTGCTATCCTGATGAACCTAAAAGGTGGCTTAACAGCATCAGATTATAAAAAGATTTTAATAGAGACGAGTTATCAGCATCATTTTATAGAGAAGGCGAGGTTCGAAGACATAATTTGTCCAAGAGTTGTTGATATCGGGAAAGCTGCAGCATTTTTAGCTGGATTAAACTAAATTGTCTTTTCTACAAAGTAAGCGTCCTTGTTTTTTATATTCCTAGGGTTTTGTGGACAGTTACTTATTTTTTTACTGCATCATTATGTAATCATTGTAATTTAACGTCTTTTAAATAGTATATAACTGTCATATAATAGTAGATATATTAATCTTTAAATAATATGAGAGCGTTAACAGGCAGGAGCGCCTACATCTTTTCTTCAAATACTAGCGCATAAGGACGGTAAACATGAGCGACAGACAAACCGAAACAGACGTTATCTTAATTGGTGCCGGAATCATGAGTGCGACTTTGGGGACTTTGCTGAAAGAATTAGTGCCGGACTGGAAGATTACAGTGTTTGAGAAGCTAGCAAGCGCAGGAGAGGAAAGCTCTAACGAATGGAATAATGCGGGTACAGGGCATGCTGCACTGTGCGAGCTTAACTACACAACCGAGAAACCGGACGGGTCCGTAGATATTAGTAAAGCAATAAAAGTTAATGAACAGTTTCAAGTTTCTATGCAGTTTTGGTCGTATCTTGTAAACAGCAATCTGATTCGTAACCCGCAAGATTTTATTATGCCATTGTCTCATATGAGTTTAGTAGAAGGGGAAGCAAATGTAGCGTTTTTGAAAAAACGTTATGAAGCGCTATCAAACAATCCTCTGTTTCAAGGGATGGAATATTCCGATGACCCGAAAAAGCTGATGGAATGGATTCCGCTTATTATGAAAGACCGGGTATTGAATGAACCGATCGCGGCAACTAAGATTGACTCGGGCACAGATGTAAACTTCGGTGCTCTAACGCGCATATTGTTCGACCACTTAAAGACAAAAAATGTCGGTGTTCATTACAAACATCAAGTGGATGATATTAAACGTACCAGCGATGGCTCGTGGGAATTGAAAGTACGGAATAACAGCGGTAATGTCGAACGCCATACGGCTAAATTCGTCTTTATCGGCGGCGGGGGAGGAAGTCTTCCGTTGCTCCAAAAATCGGGTATTCCTGAAGGGAAACATATTGGAGGATTCCCGATAAGCGGACTATTTATGGTGTGCAACAATCCGGAAGTTGTAGCACAGCATCATGCCAAAGTATACGGCAAGGCTAAGGTCGGTGCGCCTCCAATGTCTGTACCGCATCTTGATACAAGATTTATCGATAATAAGAAATCGCTGCTCTTCGGACCATTTGCCGGTTTCACACCAAAGTTCTTAAAAACCGGTTCCATGTTTGATTTGATAGGTTCAGTTAAACCGAATAATGTGATAACGATGTTGGCGGCAGGCGCCAAGAACCTTTCATTGACCAAATACCTGATCCAGCAAGTGATGCTATCGAAAGAAAAGCGCATGGAAGAGCTGCGAGAGTTTATCCCGAACGCCAAAAATGAGGATTGGGATCTACTAGTAGCGGGCCAACGTGTGCAAGTTATCAAAGATACTACTGCTGGCGGTAAAGGAACGCTTCAATTCGGTACGGAGGTTGTTAGTGCCGCTGATGGATCGATAGCCGCATTGCTCGGCGCTTCTCCGGGGGCTTCTACCGCCGTTTCCGTCATGCTGGAGGTAATCGAAAAATGCTTCCCGCAACATATTAAGGCATGGGAACCGAAAATAAAAGAAATGATCCCTTCTTATGGTGTGTCGCTATTGAAAAATCCAGAGCTCATCCACGAGCTTCATGCATCAATAGCGCATACGCTTGGTCTAAACAGTGAACTGCACCCCGTGCAATAAATAAATATGAGTTAAGCGGCCTTCGTCCTGAATTCCACGGGACTGAGGCCGTTTTGCTTTGCATGGAAAGTAAACTGTCGTTATAGTTTAACGATTACTAAACATCAGAAAAGGCGACAGCTGTTAGCCGTCGCCTTCAGATCAACGTTTATTTATTTTACATAGTAATGAAGTGGGTATGTGCGGTATTGGGAAGGAGCCATCTTCTCCGATGTGTAGAAGCCAGCCGGTGCCTGAAGCAGATCAGGAATACGGTTGACGACTGTCGCACAAGTAAGCTCTACCGTTGCCGGGCAAGCGATGTTAACCTCTGTCTTCGGCTCGCCTTTAATAACCCAGTCGTTGTGATCCACTTCGTCTTCGGCGTACACTTTACCGATACATTCCGTTACGATGACCGGCCCTTGATGGGTAACTGTCGTAACGACTGCGGACATGCCTGTCGCATCTCCGGCAGGAATCGTCTTGCCGAGTGTAGTGGAGTGTAGATCTTTATCATGCGTCATCGGAATCAGTTGTTGATCCATCGACTTAATCGTCCATCCGTACTGCGAACACAGCCATTCGTTGGCGTTTCTCATAAAGGATGGAAGGTCGTTGTTGCTGGCAATCTTCTCATCGAATTCCTTAAGCGTCAAGCCTGCTCCGTGAACTTCCGCAAGTGCGATGCCGTACTCTTCGACGTTGTAGCTGGACATGCCTTCAATTCTAGTAATCTGATGCGTAGCGCCTGCTAGTACCGTAATCAGATTGCCCCAGAACACATCTTGATACCCTGATCCGGTTAAGGTGCAATTGTTCTCTTTCGCGAGTCGATCCAGACGGTTAGTCAGCGCTGGAGAGGTTGTCCAAGGATAGAACGCTTCTTCACATGTGCTAATCGCGTTCACACCGTGACGAGCAGCCAATTCAAAGGCGTTATAAGTGTCCGTCAACAAGCTTGTCGTCGCAATGATACACACATGTGCGTCACATTCCTTGAATACTTGCTCGGCGTCAGAGCGAACAGGTATATTCAACTTCATGCCTAAGCCTGCTACTTCGCCTATATCTTTGCCGACGACGTTCGGATTGAGATCAATCGCCCCTACGATTTCTGCACCTTTTTCATGCAAATATCTGAGAAAAACCTGACCCATCTTACCGCAACCATATTGAATGACTCTAATTCTTTCTTTCATGTGGACAACCTCCTACATTGTTATTATTTTCACATACTATGGTACAAATAATATTGGAGCTCCTATGCCCTTATCATAAAGTCTATAGTAGCTATAGAGTCAACCCTTTTTGATCGGAATTTGAAGCTTCATAAACATATTCCGCTCGTCATGATGGAATACCGGCAGTTCCACGACTACTTCACATATGTAATCGCCAACCACCTCATAGCCGTGTTCCTTCACATAATCGAACAATTTGCCCGCATAATCCCGCTCATGAAAGAAGCTGTCGCAGTATATGCACAAGTAGTCGTGCTCAGGGATAATCTCCACACCTGTCTGCATCTCAAAGTCATGATCTACAAATAGAAACACTTCCGTCGACACAAACAGCCCCTGTTCAATCGTATCCTGCCGGATAATAGAGCCGACATTGCAGAAGTAAGCCATGGGCAGATGGTTAACGATCGCCTGGGCGCGCAGTTCCCGCAATATATATTCGTACGTTTCGAGCGTGTTTTCATAGATATTGACGCTGCTGTCGTAACAATAGATTTTGCGCGCGGGAATATGCTGCAGAACGATATGTCCGTTCCCAGGAGCGCTCATATATGTATCGTAATTGTTAATGCTGACCTGTACCGCTTTTTTCATCAAATCCAGCTCTTTCATCTTATGATCAATGAGGAACGCTTGCTGCCGCAGCATATCGGGAATGGACTCTACATTTTCGGTATCAAACCAAGTCTTAATATTGTCCAGTGACATGCCTAAATATTTCATATAGTTGATCATATCTAGTCTGGCGCATTGCTTGATACTGTAATAGCGGTAACCGGTGTCCTCATCCACATACTCAGGTTGTAACAGCCCCAGCTTGGCATAATAGCGCAGCGTCTGCACAGAGGTGTGATTCAATTCGGCCATGCGGCCGATCGATAGTTTTTCCATAACGGTTGTGCCCTCTCCATCATGTTATTGTCATAATGACCAAACAGGCTCCCACTTGTCCGGTCATTATTATTTTACAACGTTTGTCCACTATCTATAGTAATGATTTGTCCTGTCATCGCTTCTTGTTCCAAGGCCGCACAGATCAATTGCGCTATATCTTCGGGTGTTGAAATACGCTGCAACAAAAGATTTGGAGCTAATCGCTTCATTTGTTCTTCCCTTCCATCCCACCATCTTGTCGCGACGGCTCCCGGCACAACGCAGTTGACCCTGATATTTGGAGCTAGAGCACGTGCTAACGATTTAGTGAGACCATGAACTGCAGCTTTGGATACAGCGTATGGAAGTGAGGAGCCTAACCCTGTTTGTCCTGCTATGCTGCCAATATTGACGATGGCTCCTTGATTATTTTTCTTCATGAAAGGGGCAACGGCTCTCGCGCAGAAAAACATTCCTTTGACATTCACATCATAAAGCTCATCCCATACTTCCTCCGTTGCCGCATCTAAATCATCAAACGAAATATGCCGTGTAATACTGGCGTTATTTACGAGCAAATCAACAGTTCCGAACCGTTTAACAATGGTATCGACCATATCCCTTACTTCCTTGTCTTGAGAAATATCGGCTCGAACGGCTAGAGCGCGCCCACCTTCGGAATTGATGATTTGGGCTGTTTCCTCCGCATCCGCTTTGGAACGCGAGTAGTTCACTGCTACGGCTGAACCACGCTTAGCCAGTGCGAGGCATGTTGCTTTGCCGATCCCGGTGCCACCGCCAGTAACAATCACAACTTTTTCATTTAAATCCATATCAATCATCTCCTTCTGCTGTGCCACAATCTAAAAAAATTGTATATGAACCTTCTTGATTTGTATAATTGAATCAATTGAAGTCTTTGTTCAAAATTATTGAACTATGGAACTGAGGTATTAAAATGGAACTTAAAACATTAAAAACGTTTCATCTGATAGCGAACTACGGGAGCTTTATCCGTGCAGCCGAAGAAATGAATTATGCTCAATCCACAGTCACGATGCAAATTCAGAAACTTGAATCCGACTTGGGTGTTCAGTTGATTGAACGTGGGAAGAAAATTCGGTTAACAGAAGCAGGTAGAATGTTTTATGAGCAAAGTCTGCAAATCGTTAAAAGTATGGAGCAATTGCAGACGCATTTATCTGATTTACAATTGGGTGAGGCGGGAAGTATTCGTTTAGGGGTTACGGAGCCAACTGCCAGCCATCGATTACCTGATATTTTGAAAAGGTTTCTATCCCATTATCCGAACATCCGTATCTCCGTAGACATTACAAATACACCAACGCTCTGTGAACGAATTCGCCAGGGGGACCTTGATTTAGCTCTTTGCTCGGCGCCCGATCTAGGTTCTGATCTTTATTTTGAACCGTTGTTTAAGGAGGAGTTTGTGGTCTTAATGCCGGAGGACCATCCGCTTTCGGAAAAAGCGACAATTGCTCCGGATGATTTTCGTGGACATCGTCTGCTCATTACTTCAGCAGCCTGTCCGTACCGCAAAAAACTTGAGATGGTGCTGCAGGAAACAGGGAATATTTCATTAGACACGATGGAGATAGGGAGTATGACAGCTTTGAAGTATTATGTCGAAAGTGGATTAGGTATTGCTCTTGTGCCGAGGATTGTATTGAGAAAAGTCCCAGTAGGAGTTACGGTACGGAATATTAGCGGCAGTCTTATCGATATGACTTTCGGCATCCTCTGCAAAACGTCAGAATATCCATTGAAGTTGGCAAGCTCAAAGCTTTATCAATTTTTCAAGCAGGAGCTTTCAAACCGATCATCCAGGAAATAGGAGGGGCATGGCGAAAACCAAAATGCCCCTAGTTTGAAAGCGGTTCGAAAAAACCGTTGACAGAGGAACACTAGGAACTTATATTAGTTACGTAAACGTTTAACCAGTGTGGTTAATGTTGTTCTTACGTTAGTTATAAATATTTAGAAAACGTTTACGTAAGAGAGGTGGTCTGATGGCAGCTACAATTAAGGACATAGCAAGAGTTTCCGGTGTCTCAACCGCGACTGTATCGAGAGTAATGAATAATCTTGGCGGGTACAATGAGGAAACCGAGAAGAAGGTTATCGCTGTTGCCAAAGAATTAGGATATCGAAAAAACGAAAATGCTAGAAGCCTAGTGCAGAAGTCAACCAACACCATAGGCGTCATTATGCCGGATGTTGCAACATCATTTTATGGCGACATTATAAGAGGAATAGAAGATGTTGCTTATGAACATGGGTACAGCGTGATATTAACTCATGCCGGCAGCAACGGTTCCCGAATCCATGAAAGCCTGAATCTGATGGGTGAGCGGAGAGTAGATGGGCTTATTATAGTTTCCATTAGACTGCAAGAGGCCGCAATAGACTCTTTGTCATCGCTCGGCATTCCCTTCATCCTGCTCTCTACCCAAACGAATCGAGAAGATACGCCTTATATAAAAGTTGATGATTTCAGCGCGGCGTATACGGCAGTCGAGCATCTGATTGAGAACAACCATCGAGTAATTGGGATGGCAGGGGCCAATCCCGATGATCCGATATCCGGTGCTCCGAGAATTAATGGTTACACGCAAGCGCTGCGCGATCATGGTATCAAGGTAGACTTGAACCTGATTAAGCCCGGGGATTTTAGCTTTGATTCAGGAAAGCAAGCGATGC
Organism: Paenibacillus sp. EB106-04-04-XG159; assembly: GCF_058791835.1. Taxonomy (NCBI): domain Bacteria; kingdom Bacillati; phylum Bacillota; class Bacilli; order Caryophanales; family Paenibacillaceae; genus Paenibacillus; species Paenibacillus sp. EB106-04-04-XG159. The sequence goes on from NZ_JBYTDY010000022.1 coordinate 50,447, forward strand.
AGGCGTTTATTGAAGATCAGGCCAATATTACGGCAGTGTTCTGCGCAAGCGATGAAGCTGCATTAGGGATCATGTCGACTTGTTTTGAACATGGAATGGGGGTACCAACGGATATTTCCGTGGTCGGCTACGATAATTCCAAGGTTTCACGTATGTCTATACCTCCCCTTACGACAGTAGCACAGCCCTTGTACGACATGGGGAGAGAAGGCTGCTTGAAAGTGATTGACTCTGTTCAGCATAGAATCAAGATTGAGTCCCAAGTGATTCCGCATGAATTAGTGGTACGCAAGTCGGTACAAAAATTACTGTAAAAGGTTATTCAAAAGTCTGATTTTGAGCATGTGTGCAGAATCAGAACCTTTTTACGCACTACGTAAACGTTTACGTAGAGCTTATAGAGCTTCACCATTCAACCTGAAAGGATATGAATCTGATGAATGAAACCATGACACAAGAAAAAGAAGTAAAGTGGTGGCAGACCGCCGTTATCTATCAAATCTACCCGCGAAGTTTCCAGGATAGCGATGGAGACGGAATCGGCGACCTGAGAGGAATCATTAATCGGATTGACTACTTGAAGCTGTTAGGGATTACAGCGATCTGGCTGTCGCCAGTCTATAAATCCCCGAATGATGACAATGGTTATGACATTAGCGATTACCAAGACATTATGGATGAATTCGGCACAATGGATGATATGGAAGAATTGATAGCGAAGGCGAATGAGGCCGGCATCAAGATCATTATGGACCTTGTCGTCAATCATACTTCCGATGAGCACAAATGGTTTATAGAAGCGAAAAAGAGCAAGGATAATGAATATCGAGATTACTATATATGGCGCGATCCGGTGAACGGGGGCGTTCCGAATGGCTTGTGCTCCACATTTAGCGGCCCTGCTTGGGAATGGGATGAAGCAAGCGGCCAGTATTTCCTGCATCTATTCAGTAAGCGCCAACCAGACCTGAACTGGGAGAATCCTAAGGTTCGCCAAGAAGTCTACGACATGATGAATTTTTGGCTGGATAAAGGTGTAGGCGGCTTCCGTATGGATGTCATCGATTTGGTGGGAAAGATTCCGGATCAAGGAATTACGGGTAACGGACCGAAGCTGCATGAATATTTGCAGGAAATGAATCAACAAACATTTGGCTCCCATGATGTCCTTACTGTAGGCGAGACTTGGGGAGCGACACCGGAAATCGCGAAGCTTTATTCGGATCCGGCACGACATGAGCTGTCTATGGTGTTCCAATTTGAACATGTGTGCTTAGACCAGCAAGAAGGCAAGGATAAGTGGGATCTAAAGCCTCTGGATATAGCGGATTTAAAAAGAGTGCTGGCGAAGTGGCAAACATCGCTAGGCGATCAAGGGTGGAACAGCTTATTCTGGAATAACCATGACTTGCCGCGAATTGTGTCCCGATGGGGTAACGATAAGGAACTCCATGATAAGAGCGCGAAAATGTTCGCCGTTCTCTTGCACATGATGAAAGGTACGCCTTACATTTATCAGGGCGAAGAGATTGGCATGACCAACCGTCCTATCTTGAGCATCGACGAAGTAGAGGATATCGAATCCGTCAATATGTATCATGATCGCTTGGCTAAAGGGTACGCTCCAGAAGACATCATCGCATCGATCAATGCTAAGGGAAGAGATAACGCCCGTACGCCGATGCAATGGGACGACAGCGCCAATGCAGGCTTTACTGCCGGTACGCCTTGGCTGCACGTGAATGACAACTATACGACCATTAATGTGAAACAGAATCTCGATAATCCGGATTCGATCTTCTATACGTATCAGCGATTAATCAAGCTGCGCCATGACAACCCGATTGTCGTATGGGGCGACTTTGAACTGATCGTTAATACGCCGGAAGAGGTATTTGCTTACCACCGCATATATGAAGGAGACAAATGGCTCGTTGTTGCCAATATTTCTGAGCGGAAACATGGTTTTGCTGCAGATGAGAACGTGTCCGAGATCATTATGAGCAACTACAATCGTTCAGAGATCGATGTTAAACAGCTAACGTTAAAACCGTATGAAGTATTTGCGGTAAGGGTATAAATGTTCAAGGTCACAGCTCACACGCTCTATGTGTGAGTTTTTTTTTACTTTTAGGGGTGATTTCTTACAATAGTTTTACATTAACGTAATTTAGATGTAACTAAATCTTATTTGAGCAGGACTATAATGACATTGCAAACATTAATCAACAGCAAAAAGAGAGAAGGAATCAGCATGAATTTCAAAAAAATCCTTACAAGTACTATGATCGCATCGCTAGCACTCAGCGGAACCGCATTGGCCGCTAGTAACGACAGCTTCAAGCTGCCTTCCAATATGTACAAGCTGGAGCAAAAGCAAGTCGACGTAACCGGCGACAAGAAACCCGACGTCATCACGCTCTATGGTCAGAAGGAAAAGGCAAGCGATACATATAACGATGAGCTGCTGCTTACTATAAAAGATTCGAAGACGAAGAAAACGATCTCTGTTCCGTTGCATGACGGAGGGTATTCTCCTAAGCTAATGGTTCCGGATCTTACTAAAGATAAAGTGGCTGACATCATGGTTACGGCAGATACAGGTGGCAGCGGCGGTTATACTACCAGCCATATTTACACTCTGAAAAACAGCAAGCCTGTAGAACTTCCGCTGCCAGGAATTCAAAAAGGGAAGGAAGGTCTACAGGGGGTAGGCTTCATGAAGCTGACACCAATCGATCTGAACCATAAAAACTCTTACGCGCTGCAGGGTGTTGAGCGGGTTGGAACTACCGCTTCGGATACAACCTCTTACATTACTTCTACCTGGAAATGGAACAAGGACAAATGGGATCTGATCGGTAAAAAAGTGACAGAGCCGAAGAAAGATCAGAGCCCATCTGAGGATCAAGCGAAAAGAACGCTGTACAAAAATGCCGAAGCAAACTTCAGCCTAGAAATACCTGCTTCCTGGAATGGTCATTATACGGTACGCGATGAAAAGTCCGACAGCATGTTTCCTTCGGCTAAGCATGTAGTTCACTTTGATTACACAACGAAGGACAAGAAGGATTCCCAAACGCTAATGACAATCTCTGTGTTCGCACAGAACGATTGGAATAAGTTCTCGGAGGAAGACAAGAGTCAAATCGGAGGTATCATTGCTGAGGCAAACGGTATGGTATATGTAGTTACAGGACCTCAATCCAACCCGTTTGATTCTGCATCGGCCGATGGCAAAAAGTTTGATCAACTGTACAAGGACTTGAACCTAAATAAAGCTTTTTCGATTCTAAAGAAATAGCCTTACAACTATGAAGTCACCCCAACAACCATTGACGGCTTTCGATGCCGTCGATGGTTTTGTTTTATTGGAGTAGATTTGTCCATTCATCTAATACATCCATTGCCTGTAATCGGAGAAGCCATGTTTGCTCCATAATGTCCAACATATTACGGCTTCCTGGGCGATCAGGGAACTGAGCGGCATGCCATGCTTCCCGAGGCAATCGATACAAGGCAGAAATCAATTGGCGTTCGGTCCGGTCTAAAGGATGGAGTTCTTCGTACCCTTTTAACAGCGAATGTATGAAAACAGGATCGAAGCAAGTCGTGTTCATGAGGGCGGTTGCTACGTCAACATAGATGGATCCCGCCTTAATGCGGTCCCAATCAATGATGAAGAGTTGGCCGTTATCGGAAATAATGACGTTCTGTGAAGTAATATCACTGTGTATCAATGCGGGACGGATCATTTCCTTACCTAAGAGGTCTACAATCTCAGGGCGCATTAGTTCGGTCCAGGTCCGATCCGAAAGTTCGTGACAGGAATCTCCGAACCTTTTGTACCATCCGCGCGTCCATTTTTTCGTTCGGTTTGCTGTTGACATTCGTTTACGAAAGAGACGGTCTTGGTTCTGCCAGAAGCGGATATGATCGTGAAAGGGGCTGTTAATGGGAAGGGAAAGACTGGTTGTTGTATGCAGGGAGGCAAGGGCCCGACCAAGCTTTTCGAAATCTTCTTGATTCTCCAACTTCCTTCCATTTATCCATGTGGTTACGTAGAAGGGCCTTCCTTGGTTTACAGTCCATAGCTTTCCGGAATTGCTCGTGAGCCATGTAGGCATGTTACTGAAGCCGCTATTCATTAAGAGTTGAATATAATCTGCAGTTGTTTTCATTTGACCAATTGTACCCGCGCGGAATAGAATACTCCGAAAAAAGGGCTTCATAGCATAGGTTCCACTTTCCGTTTGTACTCGGACGATGGCGTTTTTGCGGTAAAAGGACGCGATCGAGTCTGAACTCAACGGGACCAGGCCAAAGCGGCGGACAATCTTGCGTATTCGGCTTTTGGTATAGGAATTTGCCATGGGCAACCTCGCTTCTTTCAAGATGGGAGAAAGAACAATATCGAGAGCAAAGCTATTAACTAGGTTATTCATCGATAGGGGGAGCGTGTATGGCCTAGTGCCTAGAGAATCATTAAAAACTAGCCGTTTACGAGGGTTTGTTGTGATTTTACATGGATGTTGATCTAAAATAAGTACGGATGCTGACGATTCATAAAAGAACAACATTTTTGTATTGCCTAAATTATCCCGACATGTGCTAGAATGGAAATAAAAAAGTTGGGGAGGCAATTAATGTGATAGGTCGTAGCGGAAATCCGACGCTCAACGAAAAGACATTTGAAAAGAACGGATATTACAATGACCGAGAGACGATGACGATCGGCGGAACGGTGAATAAATCGTTCATGATGCTAGCGCTTCTAGTAGGGGCGGCTGTCATATCCTGGGCTATGTTCTTCAATGGGTACGATACATCCCCATATATGATCGGAGGTGCGATTGGCGGTTTTGTGTTGGCGCTGATCATCAGCTTTAAGCCAACGGCAGCACCGTATCTGGCGCCGATCTATGCGATTGCAGAGGGTCTATTTCTAGGAGCTCTATCGGCTGCTTACGAATACGTATATTACGGTATTACCCTGCAGGCAGTCCTGCTGACCATGTGCGTATTCATGGCTATGCTGATCGTTTACAAAACGGGTCTAATCAAAGCGACTGAAGGCTTCAAGCGAGGCGTCTTCGCAGCTACGTTAGGAATTGCGCTTGTATATCTGTTGAGTTTTGTGCTTGGTTTGTTCGGTGTGACAGTGCCGTATTTGCATGACAGCACTCCGCTCGGGATCGGGATTTCGATTATCATCGTTATTATTGCTGCCCTGAATTTCGTGCTGGACTTTAACTTCATCGAAGAAGGAGCTCGGCGGGGCGCACCGAAATATATGGAGTGGTACGGCTCTTTCGGTTTGATGGTTACCCTCGTATGGCTGTACATCGAGATTATCCGTCTGCTTTCGAAGCTGGCAAGCCGGGATTAATCCCAACCCTTGCAGCATAAAGAAGGCTTTCAAGAATGTGAACTGCCCCCCAATTGTTTAGATACAACGAACAATGGGGGGCAGTTTTTTTGTGGGGATCTTCACTAAGAGAAAAATCGAAATAGCATTGCGTGAGGGGAGACGGAATGACATGAGGCTTTTCCCTTCAAACATCTCATTTCGCCATTCGTGGTGTTCCTACCAAAAAAGAATATTGGACGAGCTGGATCATCATTTAGAAAACCGTCATCTCCATCTTGTCGCCCCTCCGGGTTTCGGCAAAACCGTGCTCGGGCTGGAAGTGATGCTTCGGGTGAACGGGCCGACGTTTATTGTGGCGCCGACGCTGACGATTAAGAAGAGAATACCACGCGCTGCCGGATGTTATTGATCGGAAGAAGGAGGACGCGGAGCGGTTTGCCGCTTTATGGCAGAAACACATCGGTCCCGCTGAGCTCGTATACACTCGAACTACGGAGGGGAGAAAGGTACTGCTATCTGCGAGAACGAAAGCCATGTCGGCCCGTTTTGTCGATAAATCCGAACGGATCAGCGCATGGAGATAAGACCATCCTTGGAAGTTAGGGGCTGAATTTATGCAAGGCTATAATGTTATCATGGTCTACAACAAGAACTTAGATAAGCTGTTGATGTGCAAGAGATTAAAAGATCCGTATAAAGGATTAAGCAATCTAGTAGGCGGTAAGATTGAAGATGACGAAACAGGAATAGACAGTGCTTACAGAGAATTAGTTGAGGAAACAAGCATCACCCAAGAGGATATAACCTTGCATCATTTGATGGATTTTACATATTACGTTCAGAATTGTTATGTCGAAGTATACGTTGGGAAATTAAAACACGACGTCCTTGCTTACGGCGATGAAAATAAACTGTACTGGTCGGATTTATCGCCTGATTTCTTTGATATGTCTTTGTATGCTGGCGAAGGAAATATAGGGCATATGGTGGCGCAGGTTAATATGTGCAAGGATGCAGTTTTAAGCTAGAGAGGGGGAGAGGGACTTGGATTGGAAAAGAGAAAGCACCATGTTTGACCAAACAGCAGAGTATTATGATCGATACAGACCAAGCTATCCGCAACATATTATTGATACCTTAGTAAGCAGTGCAGATATAACCGATAAGTCGAATGTACTTGAAATAGGTCCAGGCAGCGGAAAAGCAACAGAATTACTCCTTCCATACCATTGCAATATACTGTGTGTGGAGCCTGGCTCTAATCTGATCAGAGAGGGGAGAAAGAAATTCTCTGACTATCCCTCTGTCAGGTTCGAGGAAGCACGATTTGAAGAATATGCGGTCACAGAAGCTGCATACGACGTCGTATTCTCAGCGCAAGCCTTCCATTGGGTTCCACAGCCGATCGGGTTCCAAAAATGTGCAGCTGCACTTAAGGAAGGCGGATATCTCGCGTTATTATGGAACATGTATATTACGTATGACAATGAACTAGATAATGAACTCGTAGCATTGTCGAATAAATATGGCGGCTTTGCAGACTTTCTGTCAGAGGCTGGTTGTGAACATCGAATTGCTTCCATCAGCTCACAGATCGAAGAGTCAGGCCTTTTCACCAAGCCGCAGACTCATCGCTGCTTATGGAGTCAGAGGTATTCAGTTGATGACTATTATGGATTTATGTTAACCACTAATATCTTCGTGCAAAAGTCTAAGGAAGAGAAAGAAAAAGCGTATCAAGATCTAGTGGTCTTTGCTGGCAAACACAATGGTGTTATTGAGCGGCCTTATCTATCCGTGCTGTATCTAGCACAGAAGAAGTAAGTTCATAAGTAGCAATCGATAGCTATCTACAAGGGCCAGGAGCGGACACAGGAGCCGCTATTTGCAGAAAATACCACTAATTCGCCATACTAGCGGACCGTAGAGCCGTTATTTGACCTGAATTAGCAGTTTAGTGCTAGTTTTGAAGCAAATAGCGTCATCTGAGTCCGCAAACCCTCAAAAAATACCCGAAAATCATGAAATAGCGGCCCCTGTGTCCGTTCAAGCGCGGGTCATACGGCCTTGCTGTCACCGTATGTGCTATCGGATGAAAACACCGCTGATTCAGTATCATCGACTAGGTGAGCAGTTTCTTATTGGTGTAGAAACAAAGAAGGGTTGTCCCAAAAGACATCAGAAAAATGACTTTTAGGACAACCTCTTGTCTATGTAGTTAGCGACCACCTATGGATGAGACACACCGTCCACTGCAGACGCTGGAATATAGCAGTGTTGTACTTCTACCGGTCCAGGTATAAACCCTAGATTATAGTAAACCGATTCCGCATGGTTTCCTTGCATAACGTAGAGACGAAGGATCGGGTAGTTCAGTTCCTTCAAAATGCTTAGAGCTCTCTGCAGCATTCTGGTTGCTATCCCTTTTCCAGAGTAGGCGGGTAATACGGAGATGTCATATATGGCTGGTAGATTATCCTGCATGGAGACGAGGCAAGCGCCGATCAGTTGATTGGACTCGCTGTCGTATACAAGTGTTGAAGCGCTTAGCAATTGTTCATTTGACTCCGACGGATAATCTCTTATCATAGCGGTGAAGGAATCTAATGAATCCCACTTTCTTCGTACTTGATCGATTTGGTTCGAGAAGCTTCTATAGTGGAACTCCGCCACCTCTTCTTCATTAGCAAGCAACTTCCGGTCCCCCTCGCAGGAAAATTCGGGAGGCGCAATTCTGAACTGCTCGTCCCAAGCAATATGGAACCTCTCTGTTGGTCTCTGCATCCATCGACATCTAAATTCCCCTGGCCAGAATCCGGCTCTCGCAAATAGATCGATTTGATCAGGCAATATTTCGTAGGCGGTTATACGGGTTGTCCGATCTGACCAGTGAAGAAGAGTGTTCTTCAGCAGCTTCATTACCTGAGATTGTTCGTTAAATGGCGGAATAAAAAACAACCCGAATATTAGATTTGGCGCAATGACAACCCCGCCTATCTTGTTAGGGCCTCTGTATATCCAGAATTTCTTTCGCCAATGATTCATGGTCAATCCTTGATCCTTGAAAAAGCCGTTGTACTCCATGTTGTAATAAACAGAGTAATAGATACCCCATTCTTCCGAGTTAGCGTGATGCAACGAATATTCTTGGGATAGCTCATAAACCGCAATATGGTCTGACCATTGTTCCAATTTAATCTCCCCCTCTTTGTATTCCTTATCTCCATCATACCTAAAGAAAAAAGATACAAAAGGGAAAGAACGGATAAAGCAATTTGATCCACAGGCATTTATCCTGTACATGATCGGCATAACAGAAAGTCGGATTCCATGGAACTAGGGGTGTTCGCTAGCAATCCGGACAATTTCAAGCCAGATATTCTGACCGGATTCGAATTCGACAGCACGAAGATTCAGAGCGAGCTCATGTCGAAATGGTGTATTATTTACCCCTATTCAATGGTGTTCCGGATCCGGAATCTACGTTGATGCAATTCGCGGAGAAAGCGGAAGTGCCACTCAAACGGATATTTTTAGATGCATAGTTAGTTTGCTAGAGGTTAATTACCGAGTTTAGTTATAGATGAATATTACCAATAAATTGAATGAGCAAATAGTAAAATGAAATAGGGATTGGTACTAAGAGGAGGAAGATTCATGGACAATCAGCTAGTTTCTTTATTTGAACAGTATTATAGAGAGCATCATTTCGCTGGGGCAGGCTTAATTAAGAGAAGTGATCATATCTTATTAGCGCAGGCATATGGATTGGCGCATAGGGGATTCAAGGTGCCTAATCATATGGATACGATGTTCGATACAGCGTCGATCACGAAGCTGTTTACAGCAGTAGCGATCTTACAGCTGGTTGATCAGGGGCGGATCAGTCTCGACGACCGGATAACGGATATCATCGACTTAACGGGAACCCGAATTCCTACTGATGTTACCATTACGCATTTGCTTACTCATACATCTGGTATAGCAGATGATGCGGATGAGGAACTCGGGGAGAGCTATGAAGAGCTGTTTATCAGCAAACCCAATTATTCAATCCGAAATTGTATCGATTTTATCCCGCAGTTTGCCTATAAGGAGCCGAAGTTCAAGGCGGGAACGAACGTCAGCTATAATAACTGCGCATTTGTATTGCTTGGACTTGCGATTGAAAAGGTAACCCATGAAAGCTATAGAGATTATGTCGTACATAACATATTCCGCACTTGCGGGATGCATAACACGTCATTTGCTTCAAAAGAGGAGAGTGACGCTCCGATCGCAGAAGGATATGCTGCCGTATATAACGAGAATAATGAAGTAGTATGGAAAAAGAATATTTATTCATTTCCGCCGATAGGTACTTCTGATGGAGGCGCTTTTACTACGGTTGGCGATCTTGATTTATTTATGCGCGCATTAATTAACGGGAGACTGCTGTCCCCAAGCATGACTCAGGAGATCATGAAGCCTCATGCCACATTAGAGCGGAAATATGAATGGGGGAAAGTTGTTAACGGGTATGGTTTTCATTTTACGTACAATCTTGAGGGTGATCTGATTCGGATGTATAAAGAGGGCTCAAACGCAGGCGTGGCGGCAATGATGGCTTACTATCCGGAGATTGATACGACCAGTATCATATTAGCCAATCAAAGCTGCAATGTATGGGAGCTGCACAAGAAAGCGGAACAGCTATTATTGGCTTCGTTCAGATAGCGTTAGGTGGTCAAACACAACGCGTTGGAGACGGTTAATATTGTTAGATTGGATAGTGAAAAATTTCCGCAGGTATGCTAGCCTGTATGTGGAATAAAGTGAAACAACTGGTCATGCGAATAATATGCAGGAGGTGGCGGGTCGAACCGAAGCTCTATTGTAGTAGAATCACCATCCTATCCCATGTTCGAGGAGGAATAATAATGTCCAAGCGTAGTATGTGGTATTTCTCTACCGCGTCACTTGTGTTGATTCCAGTAGCTGTGGGCATCAACTACATCGGAAAATTGTTCGCCGGCGTGCTGAAGCTGCCATTGTGGCTCGACGCCATCGGGACAGTGCTTGCGAGCATGCTGGCTGGCCCGCTCATAGGCGGTCTGTCGGGGCTTATCAACAATATCATTTACGGACTGACGATGGATCCGATCTCAATCGTCTATGCACTGACTAGCGTGTTCATTGGAGTCGTTGCTGGTGTGATGTCGTATAAAGGATGGATCTCGAGCTGGGGCAAAGCCGTCGTCGTGGGTCTTGCAGTTGGAATAACAGCAGTTATTATCTCCACACCGCTCAACATCTGGTTCTGGGGCGGACAGACGGGCAATGTGTGGGGCGATCTCTTGTATGTCTACGTCCTTAATGCGACGGATTCCATGTGGCTTGCTTCCTTCCTGGATGAGCTTGTCGTTGACCTACCAGACAAATTGCTCACGGTGCTGGCTGCTTACGGCATATATCGTGTACTGCCTAAGAATCTGATTCACATGTATAAGAATAATGACAAGATTGATTCCCTCGAATGAAAATACATTCCTGATTTATCGATGAGAAAGGATAGGATAGCATGAAGCTAATGAGCTTGTATGTCGAACGGGAGTCTATGGTGCATCACATCGATCCCATTACGAAGCTGGTTTACATCGCCACAATCATTGCGCTGCCCATCGTCTTGCCTTCTATACATACGGCCTGGATATGCATGCTTATTAGCTTCGCTATACTTGGAGCAGCCGGCGTAATCAAGCAGTCGCTGCCCATATTCGGCTTCGTCGGCTTCGTGCTGTTGACGGTCGTGATCATCCAGGGCTTCCTCTATGTAGGCAATGAGACTGTGCTGTTTCAGCTTGGCACGTGGCCGTTCTATGAGGAGGGGCTGCTGTTCGCATTGGGCATTGCTTTCCGCTCGTTGAATATCGTGGGGGCTTTCTTAGTTCTCGTCTTGACGACGAAGCCGTCTGATTTGGTTGATTCGCTGGTGCGGAAGGGGCTGTCTCCTCGGATCGGGTATGTGCTTAATTCTGTGTTTCAGATCATCCCGCAGATGATGTCTACCGTCGATACGATCATGGATGCGCAGCGATCGAGAGGCATGGAGACAGAAGGGAAGCTGATGACGCGCATAAAGGCTTTCCTTCCGCTCATTGGCCCTGTTGTTCTTAGCTCGCTTATCGATACGAAGGAGCGAACGCTGGCGCTGCAGGTGCGGGGATTCAACGTAAAGGGCGCGAAGACGTTCTTGAATGAAGAGAAGAAGTATCGACACGGATCGCTTCTGCGCTGGTTCATGCTGGCTATCCTAGTCGGAGCCGTGACATGGAGGGTGATCGCATGAGTCTCATCGAAGTGGAACATCTCAAATACCGCTACCCGATGACGGACAAGCTGGCCTTGAACGATATCTCGCTGACGGTGGAAGCGGGAGAATTCATCGGCGTCATCGGCAAGAATATGGCGGGGAAGACGACCTTCTGCCAAGCGCTTGTCGGTCTAGTACCCCACTTCTATAAGGGCGCATACGGGGGAAGCATCCGGATCGGCGGCATGGACGTCAAGGAGAACGGGGTGGATGAGACGATTCGGAAGGTCGGCATCGTCTTCCAGAATCCATTTACCCAGGTGACGGGTTCGAAGCTGACGGTGTATGAGGAGGTCGCCTTCGGCTTGGAGCATCTGGGGGTATCGCGGCAAGAGATGATCGAACGTGTTGATCATGCACTCCATCTTCTTGATATATACGCCTATAGGGATCATGCTCCATTTGATCTATCAGGCGGTCAGATGCAGCGAATGGCTATAGCGAGCGTGATCGCGATGCGTCCGCAGGTTATCGTGCTCGACGAGCCGACGTCCCAGTTGGATCCGCAAGGCTCGGAGGAAGTGTTTCGCGCGATTCAGAGCTTGAGCCGGGAAGGCATGACGGTCATCTTGGCTGAGCACAAGATGGAGAAGTTGGCCGTCTATGCCGATCGGATCGCGCTGCTCCATGAAGGAGCGCTCATCGCCTATGATACGCCTGCTCGCGTGTTCTCAGGCGAGGATCTGGCGGAATATGGCGTCGAGCCACCCGTGTATACACGGGTGTGCCGTGAACTCGGCTTCCGCATGCCGGATACAGGAGCGTACCCTGTAACGTTGGAGGAAGCGCGGATTGCACGTCTGGCGGCAGATCAAGGTGCTCAGGGTGAGGACCCGACCCCGCCAGAAGAGGAGGTTCGCCATGATTAACATACAGGACTTATGCTTTGGATACCGTGAAGGGCAGAACGTGCTGCATGGGCTGACCCTCCATCTAGATCAGCGTACGACGGCGATCATCGGCCAGAACGGTTCGGGCAAGACGACGCTCGTCAAGCTGTTGAAAGGGCTGCTCAAACCATCGAGCGGGGAGATATGGGTTTGCGGGATCCATACGAAGAGCGTTACTGTAGCGCAATTGGCGGGCAAGATCGGACTCGTCTTTCAGAATCCGAACGATCAGATCTTTAAGCGTACGGCGTTAGAGGAGGTCATGTTCGGACCTTTGAATCTGAAGATGGACGCCTCGACCGCGAAGGAGCGTGCGCTGCAGGCGCTCGAGGTCGTGGGCATGAGCCATCGTGCGGATGCTAACCCGCATGATCTGGGGTTATCGGAGAAGAAGCTGATCAGCATAGCGTCTATCATCGCTATGAATACCGATATTATTATTCTGGATGAGCCGACTATTGCGCAGGATGCTGCTGGGAAACGACGTATCGCACAGATCGTGGAGCAGCTCAAACAGGAGGGCAAGCTTGTCATCTCCATCCTGCATGACATGGACTTCGTCGCCGAACACTTCGAACGAACCATTGTGATGAACAAAGGACGAGTGCTGTTGGATGGCGAGACAAGCGAAGTGTTCTCCCATCAGGAGCTGCTGCGAGAGGCTGCGTTGGACACGCCTTATGTGACGCAGCTTGGCAAGCAGTGGGGATTGCCGGAGACGGTGCTGACCGCCGAGCAGTTGATACATTCATTTGCAGAAACTAGAAAGCATTCGCAAACCGAATGAGCTCATTGAGGCTGTAGGAGTAGCCTCGAGATCTCGGCGGCTCTTGGAGCTGAGCATAAATGGACTATAAGTACAGAGCAGGAGAGGCAGGGTCTCAGTTGCTCTGTACTTTTTATGATGGAGTCAAAATTTTCAGCAAAATAGGTTGAGGTGATACCATTGTCGAATAAGTTAATGGGTGCGGCAGCGATTATATTGGATACCGAGGGAAGGGTGCTATTAGTAAAGCATAGCTATGGAAAATGCAACTGGGAGATACCTGGTGGGAAATCTGAACAGAACGAGTCCGCACAATATACCGCACGCAGGGAAGTTGAAGAAGAGATTGGACTTCATGTTCAAGTAGGGCCATTGACAGGTGTATATTATGACCCGCAATATGATATGCATCATTTTGCCTTCATCTGTACTCTTGCAGACGAGCAAATGCCTCAGCCTACCTCGCCTGAGATACTAGAGTGCAGGTATTTCACCATAGATGACCTGCCAAGGCCGTTAAGCGACTTCACGTATCAGCGTATACAAGACGCGTTAAATCGCAGCAATCCGAATCTGTTCCATACGATCGCTCCTAGACAGTGGCTGGAATAAGGAACTTGCTATAAGATATTGAGCAGTTCTTATCAGGAGTATCATGATAAGCTGCGGGTCGCCAACGAGCTGCTCTTGGCTGAGTATCCGCAGTTGAAATCCTTATGATTAGACAACCTTGAAAGGAGTGAAGGCATTATGCCTATAACAGGTCCGGCCGTTATCCTCGTGACAGGAATAATGGCAAGTGGCAAATCAACAGTAGCTCAATTACTTGCCGAGCGCTTGGAGAGATCGGTGCATTTGCGAGGAGATATGTATCGGAGAATGATCGTCAACAACCGCAAAGAGGTACAACCCAACGCGGGTGAGGATGAATTGGAGCAATTACGGCTCCGATACCAACTGGCCGCACAATCTGCGGATACCTATGTCCAAGCTGGATTTACCGTTGTTGTTCAGGATGTTGTCGTCGGTCCGATGCTTAACGAATTCGTTGCTTTCATCCAGAGCAGGCCCTTCTATGTCGTCGTACTATGTCCGAATCCGTCAGTCGTGGCACTGAGGGAAGCGGCTCGCTCCAAAACGGGATATGGAATCTGGACAGTGGAAGGGCTAGATAGTCTGCTGCGGAATGATACACCCCGGATCGGGATGTGGCTAGACTCATCCGAACTGACACCTGAACAAACCGTTGATGAGCTGCTAGCGAGGCTGCAGGATGAGGCGCTGATAAAGTAATTTCTCAGGGCAGGTTACTTCGCAAGAAGGGCCTGCCTATTCTATGGCTAGTGAATCTAGTACAGCAACGAAAGAGGAGGAGCTCGAATGAATAACCATATCGATGTCCTGCATCAAGCCCCAGACCCAGCGGAATATGTCGCATTAAGAATAGCTGCCGGTCTAAGTCCCAAAGATCTCTCTGGCGCTAGGATCGCGATGAATAACTCTATCTTTGCCGTTACTTTAAGAAATCAAGATAAGCAGCTTATCGGAATGGGCAGAATAATAGGAGATGGCGGCTGCTTCTATCAAGTAGTAGATATTGCAGTAGATCCAGCCTATCAAGGCAATGGATTCGGTAAGATCATCATGTCGGAGATCATGGAATATCTAGAGAACAATGCGCCGAAGGATTCTTACGTTAGTTTGATTGCGGATATCCCGGCAGACCAATTATATAAGCAATACGGCTTCAACTACACGACTCCTAGATCAGTAGGGATGTACAAGAGGTACTAGTCAGCTTGCTAGCTGCAGCTATACATCAGTATGAGAGATCTGTATAATCGTGATAAAAATGAAGGGGGTTGAATATGGTCAAAGTGGCTTATTTAGGTCCCAAGGGTACATTTTCAGAAGAGGCTGCCCATCAATACTTCGCTGATCACACCGACTGGGTGATGTATGACTCTATATTGGACGTGTTAGAAGCCGTCAGTAATGAAGAAGTAGATAAATGCATTGTTCCGATTGAGAATTCGATCGCAGGCAACATTCATATGACGATAGACGGCCTCTTGTTGTACAACCTGCACATTGAAGCGGATCTGATCTTTACGGTGTCCCTTCATCTGATTGGGAGTCCGAATGCGGATATCCGTCAGATCACGACTGTAAGATCCATCATTCCAGCTGTGAATCAATGCAGAGAGTACATTAAGCGCAACCATTTTACAACAGAGTATACGGATAGCACAGCGAAGGCTGCTCAATCTATACGGGACTCGTCTACAGTGGCTGCGTTAGCGTCGAAGATGGTGGCAGAGG
Organism: Paenibacillus sp. EB106-04-04-XG159; assembly: GCF_058791835.1. NCBI lineage: Bacteria > Bacillati > Bacillota > Bacilli > Caryophanales > Paenibacillaceae > Paenibacillus > Paenibacillus sp. EB106-04-04-XG159. Next base: position 66,148 of record NZ_JBYTDY010000022.1, read on the forward strand.
AATATAATTTGAAAGTGCTCGATAGTGAGATTCAAGATCATTCTGCGAACCACACGCGATTCATCGTAGTCGGCAAGACAATGCCATTAGGAACCGAACAGAAGAAGACAATGCTGTTAATAACGCCAAGCAATGAATACCCTGGTGTGTTGTCCTCCATCCTGAACGTGTTCGCTGCACTCGGAATCAACCTGACATGGATTGAATCAAGGCCGACGGGCAAGAAGCTGGGTACCTATCGGTTCTTAATGGAGACGGAAGCGGGTCAGGACGATCAGCGTATGATCAAAGCAATAACAATCTTTGAAACGTTAGGACATCAGGTTCATGTGGTGGGAAGTTACTCGACAGTTGTGCTGTAGTTATAAAAGACCGGTAATCTCACATTTGAAGGTGGAGGATTACCGGTTTTATTATTGCTATGAATGGCTCCTAAGCTTGCTAAAGCAGCCATATAAGCTATTCAGACTGCTTGTTGTTCTCTAGCTGCATACGAATTCCCTCGCGGTCGATCTGAATCCAATATTCTGCGATTCTATCCTGTTCCACACGGTAGACTGCGCTGGCGATCTGAATCACAGGTCTGCCTGTTGGAGCATATCCACCAACATCACCTACATGTGTGCCAACCTGCTTCCAACGCACGTAGACACGATCATTCTGCTCGATAAGTTCTTGTATCGTCAGACTAAACGAACCATACGCGTCAATCATTTCACGAACATGATCAGCATAGTTGGCGGGAGTCCGCTCTAAGGTTTCCTCATTTTCCGCTGTTACTTGGTGAGCCAACACGCGTTCTGTCATCAGCTCATGTGCCGCATCGGGGTATTTCCCGGAACGTACTTTATCAAAAAACAGTTGCACAACCTCTCCTGCAGTCATTCGAATCCCTCCAGACGATAATATGCAATATTCTACTATAATAGGGTGCGAGTCAGCTATATAAATATGGTAGAGCAGAAGGCGAAAACTATATACACAGCATAATGAATAACATCAATAAGTACTATCAAGCAGCGAGAATTGAACGACTGAAGGTTATGAATGTCCTGCTTAGACGAGTGCGGAGGGGACCATGAACGTTTAGTTGCTTTATCTTGACAAAGTAAATTAACATGAGTTAACATATTTGAAGAGGTAAAATATAGCATTTAAAGGTCGGGTAAGCATGAAGCATTCAGATATATCCCTAAGGGAGCTAAATAAGGCGAGAACGAAAGTGGCATTATATGAAGCCTGTCTGTCCTTAATCGAGGATAAGATGTTTCGAGAGGTGATGCTTGATGATATATGTCGTGAAGCAGAAGTATCGCGGGTGACGTTCTTTAAGCTGTTTCAGAAGAAGGAGGATTTGCTCGTCTATTTTATGCGGATCTGGCTAACGGAGCGTATGATCGAGATCAAGGTAGAGGAGAAGCGAGGCTTCGTGGCTGTTCGCCACCTCATGAATAAAGTAGCGGAGCGGGCGAAGGAAGCAGAGGGATTAATGCCAAGCCTCATATCATTTCTAGCGGAAATGAAGATGCATCCCTGCATGCCAGAGCTTAGTAAAGCAGAGGTGCGACTGCTGTTCCCTGATCATGAGGAATTTGGCGCACAAAGTCCGAACATGTTCGAACTGTTCACACGATGTATGGAGGAAGCGCGCTCGCAAGGCAATCTCAGAACAGACGTCACAGTGGAAATGGCCGTGCAGGTATTATTCACTGTATTTTATGGGGCATTTTTAACGGCGCATCTGTATGCTTCTTCGGATATTAATGCCTTCTACGAGTCTCATCTTCAATTGCTTGAGAATCAACTGAAATGATAAAGGAGCGATACAGTTCATGAGCAGCGTAATCCCAGGGCGATACACAGCCCATATGGATGGATCTTTCGTGGTATTTATAATCGGTATGCGAATCAACAAGCTGTGGGCCGTACATCGATGGCTCCCGGTATTCATGGCTATGAATCCTATGATGCAAGAGCTGTATCGCAATCGTGATCTAGGTTTCCTGGATGCTAGCTTTCATTTCTCGTGGCGCGGAGTGTCGGTCGTTCAATACTGGAGGTCATTCGAGCATTTGGAGCAGTACGCTAGGCAAGGGGCAGTCCATTTGGAGGCTTGGCGCAGCTTCAACCAGAAGGTTGGGACGAGCGGGACTGTCGGCATCTATCATGAAACGTATCTTGTCCCCGAGGGACAGTATGAATGTCTGTATAACAATATGCCTGTATATGGTCTTGCGAAGGCAGGGAGCCATGTTCAGGCAGTCGGTAAGCGTGAGACAGCGGGCAGAAGGCTGGGCCGAGACAGCGATCCCGCTGTTCCAACGCCAGCAACGCCGGAAGCAAAGTACCTCGATTGATGAAGGGCTGCTGTTGGCAGCCCTTATGTACATACTTCTCCTTGATGAAAATGTTGTACAATATGCAACAATACCTCGAGGAGCGACTGTTGTAAGGGCGAAATGTTGTACAAAGCGGCTAAGCCCCTTTAATCTGGAGTCCTACCCTACAGTAATTACTCGTGCATTGAATAGCTCGTTATTTCGAGT
>NZ_JBYTDY010000023.1:0-68587 GCF_058791835.1 Paenibacillus sp. EB106-04-04-XG159
GGATCAAACTCTCCATAAAAGTGTTTGACTTGCTCATTTGTATTGCTGACGAGTTTAACTCGTTATTTCTAACATTCGCTCGTTGTTCAGTTTTCAAAGAACAATATTCAATCCGAAGCATTCTTTCGCTTCGTTTCGCCCTGTCGTTCAGCGGCGACTTAATTAATATACCACCCTTGCCACCCCTTTGCAACAGGTAAAAAAATACACTTTCGAAATATCAAAATCTAAGATACACGTTCTTACATTAGCTATCTCTAATCCATCAACATATAACACTCTAGCTTCAGGAGGTGCATCTCTGAGTCAATGGGATAATGGCCAAACACCCTGCGAAAGACACCTTCCACCCTTTTGCCCTCTTACCCTTCTACCTCACTCTCTTTACAGCACTCACACGTATCAGCCCATCCTGAACGCTGCTCGAACACATTGCTCCTTCAATATAGAAAGCCGACCTCATAGGGGGTCGGCTTACCTAATCCAATCTATATTACGCGTTGCTGCGATCGCGCATATGCGGGAACAACAGCACGTCACGAATCGAAGGTGCATTCGTAAGCAGCATGACAAGGCGGTCAACACCGATGCCAAGTCCGCCTGTCGGCGGCATGCCGTACTCCAGCGCGCGGATGAAGTCATCATCCATCTCATGCGCTTCATCATTGCCATGCTCACGCTCAGCCAGCTGTGCCTCGAAGCGTTGGCGCTGATCGATCGGATCGTTCAGCTCCGTAAAGGCATTAGCATGTTCACGCGCTACGATAAATAGCTCGAAGCGATCTGTGAAGCGCGGGTCTACCGCATTTTTCTTAGCGAGCGGCGAGATCTCAACTGGATGACCTGTGATGAAGGTCGGTTGAATAAGTGTCTCTTCAACAAACTGCTCGAAGAACGCATTAAGAATATGTCCAAATGTAAAGTGCGGATCAACCCCTACCTTGTGCTGTTTGGCAAACGCATGAGCTTCCTCGTCTGTCATTTGAACAGAGAAATCAACCCCTACTGCTTCTTTAACAGCATCAACCATCGAAACACGGCGCCATTGCGGAGTAAGATCAACCTCATGACCTTGATATTGAATCTCCGTCGTACCGAGAACCTCTTGTGCGATATGCGCAACCAGATTCTCTGTCAGACGCATGATATCTTCGTAATCCGCATATGCCTCATACAGCTCAATCATCGTGAACTCAGGGTTATGACGCGTCGAGATCCCTTCATTGCGATATACACGGCCAATCTCATATACCTTCTCCAGACCGCCGACAATAAGACGCTTCAGATGAAGCTCAATCGCAATACGCATGTACAGCTGCATATCCAGCGCGTTGTGGTGCGTAATGAACGGACGTGCTGCAGCTCCGCCTGCGATCGCGTGCAGTGTAGGAGTCTCAACTTCAAGATAGCCGAGTGAATCCAAGTAACGGCGCATCGATTGAATAATACGGGAACGAGTGATAAACGTTTGCTGTACGTCCGGACTTACAATCAGGTCCACATAACGTTGACGGTAACGAGTCTCTACATCTTTTAACCCGTGGAATTTGTCAGGCAGAGGATACAACGACTTCGTCAGCACTTCCAAGTCCATAACTTTCACCGATGTCTCGCCTGTCTTCGTCTTGAATACCACTCCACGCACACCGATGATGTCCCCGATATCCAGCATGGAGAATGCTTCATATTTCTCAGCAGGCACCGTGTCCTGACGTACATAGATCTGAATGCGACCTGTAAGATCTTGAATGTGAGCAAAGCTAGCTTTACCCATGACGCGTTTCGCCATAATACGTCCAGCTATGCTTACTTCAACATTCTGAGATTCCAGTGCATCTTTATCCATATCGTTGTACGCATCCAGTACAGCTTTAGCTGTATGAGTACGAATGTATTTTGCACCAAACGGATCGATACCGAGCTTGCGCAGCTCGTCTAGCTTATCACGGCGAACCTGTAATAATTCACTTAACTCTACTTCTTGATTGACGGTATCCGTCATGAGACCCACTCCTCCACATCATGCAACCATTGCAGCCTGTGCAACATTTATGCAAACCATTTATTGTTATTCTAAAAACATTCTGAAAACAACAGAACGGCAACCAGTCTCTCTGTGCATGAAAACCACCTCTGCCATCAGAATGACCGTTCACCGTCATGCCGTTATTGGGTATTAGCTATACTCGCCCCATCGCACTGCACACTATATCTGCTCTTAGTTGCGCAAATGGCCTGTCTCAAAGGTTACGCGACGCAACACTTGAGACAAGCCTCTATAGTTTAAATACGTTAATTACGTACGCTTAATATCGATGATCTTGTATTGAATCACACCTGCAGGTACGCTAACGTCTACTATAGTACCTTGCTTCTTGCCCAAGATAGCCTTGCCTACTGGACTTTCATTCGAAATCTTGTTCTTCGATGGATCCGACTCAGCTGTTCCTACAATCGTATATTCCATCGTGTCGCCGAATTCCAGATCTTCTACAGTAACTGTGGAACCTACACTAACAGTTTCCGTATCGATCTCATCATTATTGATGATTCGCGCATTGCGGAGCATCTTCTCCAAAGTCATAATGCGGCCTTCTATAAAAGCCTGTTCATTCTTAGCATCTTCGTACTCGGAGTTCTCGCTAATGTCGCCATATCCGATTGCGACCTTGATCCGCTCAGCAACCTCACGGCGCTTCACCGATTTCAAGTTGTCCAGTTCTTCCTCCAGTTTCTTAAGACCATCCTGGGTCAGAATGACTTCTTTATCGCCCATCTTACCGATTCTCCTGTCATGATCATTATTTTCGCTGCTCGGACTGTCTCACTAACAAGAACATGAATAAGTACAGTTCCGATGCGGAAAGCGCCGAGGCGAATACTCTATTTCATCATATGGCTTGCACGACACATGATGACTAACTTGAGCAGGAATACGCTAACCAGCTCAAGTATTCTTTGCTGCAAGCCCCGAAGCGATTAATCTATTGATGAATTATATGGGATGCCCTAATAAAAGTCAATGCAGCTTAACACCCCAATTGGTAACGCTTTAATGGACTGTGGCCGGCTCTGCATCTTCATTTACAGCAGCGTTAACCGAACCTGATTGATGATCTGTACCCGTATCCCGCAGATGCGCGACATATCGCTCCATCATCCGAACCATCTCGTCACGGCGCGTTTCTTCCATAATGGCATCCTTCAAGCGCCCAGTTCCAGGAAGCCCCTTCAGATACCACGCCAGATGCTTGCGCATCTCCTTCACCGCAACCTTCTCACCCTTCAACGCGATAAGACGATCCATATGCACGATAGCAATGCGAATCTTCTCCTCTGCAGAAGGATCAGAAAGCAATTCCCCTGTGCTTAGATACTGCACTGTCCGATACAGCATCCACGGATTGCCAAGGGCTCCGCGTCCGATCATGACGCCGTCGCAGCCTGTTGTCTCCAGCATCCGCTTCGCATCCTCAGGAGTTGCGACGTCCCCATTTCCGATAACAGGAATATCCACGGCTTCTTTCACCTGGCGAATGTAATTCCAATCCGCCTTGCCTGTATACAGCTGCTCTCGGGTACGGCCGTGAACGCTGACCGCTTGACCTCCTGCGCGCTGCACAGCCAATGCATTTTCAACAACATAGATATGCTCTTCATCCCAGCCGATTCTCATCTTAACCGTCACTGGCTTCTCAACAGCATCCACGACTGCAGACACCATTTCGTAGATCTTGTTAGGATCCAGCAACCATCGTGCACCAGCGTCACATTTCGTAACCTTCGGCACAGGACAACCCATATTAATATCAATAATGTCAGCATTGGACTCTTTATCGACAATCTTCGCTGCCTCTACAAGCGACTGGCGATCACCGCCGAATATTTGCAGACTGAGCGGCTTCTCCCGATCATCCACATACAACATTTCTCGCGTCCGTTCATTGCCGTGAACGAGGGCTTTATCACTAACCATCTCGGCGCATACCAATCCGCAGCCGAACTCCTTGGCAATTAATCGAAATGCCGGATTGCACACACCCGCCATCGGAGCTAGAACAACCCGGTTTTTCATTTCGATGCCTGCAATATTGAGCATCTTGCTCACGCTCCTTTCTTGTCCCTTCATCAAGACTGTATACAAAATGGGCTCTGTTGATACGAGTATCCACGATACCAGCTGCAGCAACCGTTCCAATGAACAAATCAATGGAACAAGGCACTACTATAACATGCTATTTGCTGTCAAGCAATTCCTGAACGGACACTTGCATCGCTTGCGCGATCTGATGAAGCGCATGTTCATGGATCGTGCGATTACCGCGTTCCATTTCCCCAATAATCGTAATCGATAACCCCGTCAATTCCGCTAATTCTAGCTGCGTCAATCCTTTAAGCTTGCGGAAAGCGCGAATTCGCTTGCTGAGTCGATCCGTTTCCACAGTCGAATTCCTTCCTCCCCATCCAGTGTGCCCAAGCCCTGCTGCACGAATGCGTATAATTGCTGCTCCGTCTCCGGCACGATATCAGACAGCGGCACGAGTACGAATAACCGTTCTCCCATCCGAGGATGCGGCAATATCAGCTTCTCACTGTCCATCGCAACGCCTTCCATCCATAACAGATCGAGGTCAATCGTGCGCGGTCCCCAGCGAACATCTCGTACTCTTCCCAACTGGCGTTCAATGTCCAACATCGTATCCAGGAGCTCCTCCGGCTGCAGGGAAGTTGAAAGACAAGCTGTCATATTTAAAAATGCAGGCTGGTCTTCATACCCAACAGGGTCCGTCTCATACAGCGAGGAACAAGTTACGAACTGAATGCTTGGATGCGCATGGAGCATCCTCAACGCTTGAATCATGGTCTGTTCCCGTTCGCCCAGATTGGCGCCTAACGCGATATAAGCTTCCTTCCAGCCATCCATCTTATTCACTTGATTCATCTGCGACATCCTGCTCCTTCATCTTCGCACTCCGTCACCCGTGCACGTGTGATTTCCATTGTAACGCCTTCAAAATGAATGTCAAATGGTGGATTAGGCTTCGTCACACGCACAGTAGCTTCATTAATGAGCGAAAATGTGCCCAACAGTACAGTCGCAATTCGTTCTGCCAGCCTTTCGACAAGCAGATGGGATTCCTGCTCCATTATAGATTTGACCGCTTCATAGATGAGCGCATAATTGATGGATTCGTTCAGATCATCCGTCAAACCGGCCTGACGCAGGTCGACCTGTAGATCCAAGTCCACATACCAACGCTGTCCAAGCTTGCGTTCTTCTTCGAATACACCGTGACGGCCGAAGAATGCCATCCGCGATAGTTTTATGCGATCACGACCTACTACGCGCGTAGGTGTGTTAGCGGCATCGTTGATGTGAGATGCAGTCATGTTCCGTTACCTCCTATGCTGAACAGTGTGTCGCAGCGGCGTCATTTACAATATCAGGCTTATATCGATGTCCTAAGCTCTTAGTTGTTAGCTCTTAGCTGTTCAGCATCGCGTCGCACATCTTCACCGTCCGCGCAATCTGTCGAACATCATGCACCCGTACGATCTGACAGCCTTGCGCAATTCCGAATGCTACGGTCGCAGCCGTTCCCTCGACTACATCTTCAACAGGAAGCTGCAGCGTATCGCGCAAGAAGCGTTTGCGGGAAGTGGCCAATAGCACAGGATATCCTAGCTCCACGAGTTCATCCAAATGATGCATCAATTGTAGATTATCCTGACCGTTCTTGGCAAATCCGATCCCTGGGTCAAGCCAGATGTTCTCCTCGCTGACGCCTGCGGCGCGGGCAATAGCCACGCTCTCCAGCAGATCTCGCTTCACATCGGCGATATAATCCGTGTAGCTGCGCTCTTCGCGGTTATGCATCAATATAATCGGACAGTTGTACTGTGCCGCGATGTCCGCCATTCGGCGCTCACGCTTGCAGCCCCATACATCGTTCAAGATATGCGCGCCCGCGTCCAGCGCTCGCTTCGCTACCTCAGCCTTATACGTATCGATTGAAATGATCGCCTCTGGAAGCTCTGCTCGCAGCGCCTCTATAACGGGGATCACTCGACGCAGTTCTTCGTCCTGACTGACCGGATCTGATCCCGGCCGAGTAGATTCGCCGCCGATATCAAGCAGGTCTGCGCCTTCCGCGAGCATCTCGCGCGCATGCTGCACCGCACGGTCAATCGAATTATATTGGCCGCCGTCAGAGAAGGAATCCGGTGTTACATTCAATATTCCCATCACCAGCGTGCGCTGACCAAGAGTTAGCTTTCTCTTTGTATGGCCTTCCTCACGTGAGGGAAGATGATATTCCCGTTCATATCGTTTAGGCTTCAACATATATGTTCACTCCTTATCTGTCCCTTGAGGCTGGCAGTATGCGTCCACCGAGGCGCGATATGCCGCCAGCAGCTCTGCTGTGATCGGGCCGATTCGCCCATCCCCAACCCGCTTCACCTGCTGATCCTGCTCCCAGATCGAGGTTAGCGGTACAAGCTCCTGAACGGATGTCGTCATAAACAACTCATCCGAGTCCAACAGCGCCTCCCATGTATAGGCGCCTTCTTCCGTCTCATACCCGCGGGCGCCAGCGAGCCTTAGCACATGCGCCCGCGTTATGCCGGGCAGGATGCCGAGCTCTACTGCAGGTGTCAGCAGTCGCCCGTCCTTGACGGCGAACAGGTTGCTGACGATGCCCTCGGCAACGTGCCCGCTCGCGGTTAGCATGGCGCCCTCCGCGCCAAGCTCTGCGGCGGCGGGGTATGACGCGAGCAGTTCGCGCTTCGCCACTATATTGTTCATATAGTGGCCGGACTTGAAGCGAACGCCCGCCTCGGGCGAGTTCCGCCGCGTCGCAAGCAGGTGCAGCGGCTTGCCCGTCTCATAGAGCGATGGCGGCAGCGACGACAGCGCCTTCGCCAGCACCATCACCACCGGCTGCTCATAGTCGCCGGCGGGCAGTCCCAACCCCTGCTCCCCGGCGCTGACCGTAAGCCGGATGTACGCATCCTCTAGTCCATTGGCGTGTATAACCTCTGCAATGTGCTGTGCCAACTTCTCGGGTTCTATGTCTACCCGAATACGCAACGCTTCGCACGCTTCCTGAAGCCGTGCTAGATGCTCCGCCAGCAGGAACGGAACCCCCTGATACGTGCGCATCGTTTCAAACAAACTCATACCGTACAAAAAGCCGTGATCCCATACCGGAATCACAGCTTCATCTGCTGAACGTAATACGCCGTTCCACCCCACGGTATGCATTATGCACCTTGCTCCGCTTTATTGTTCAGAAAATTGCGCAACATCTGATGGCCATAGTCCGTTATGATCGATTCCGGATGGAACTGCACGCCTTCGATTGGATACTCTTTATGCCGCAGCCCCATAATCTCGCCTTCCGCAGTCTCTGCCGTTATCTCTAGGCAGTCCGGCAGCGTCTCGCGCTCAACGATAAGCGAATGGTAGCGAGTAGCCGTGAACGGGCTCGGCAGCCCTTCAAACACAGAAGCCCCCTGATGATGAATCGGTGAAGTCTTGCCGTGCATCAAGCGCTCTGCGCGAATGACATTCCCGCCGAACGCCTGTCCGATCGCTTGATGACCGAGACATACGCCGAAGATCGGTATGATGCCCTTGAAATGCTCGATCACATCTAACGTGATGCCTGCATCTGTCGGCGTGCAAGGTCCTGGCGAGAGCAGCAGGTGATCCGGATTCAGCTGTTTAATGCCTTCTATATCAATCTCATCATTGCGGAATACCTTGATCTCTTCACCGAGCTCTCCTAAGTACTGGACTAAGTTATACGTAAAGCTGTCATAATTATCGATTACGAGTATCATCGTTTCCCCCCTGCTTCCTGCCGTCTTGCGGCGCTGCATCCTGTCGCATATTCTAGGTGGTCTATTCCGTTCCCGCTTACCCTTCTTATTACCCTTCTTGCAAATGGTATATGACTGGCTTATGGCTGATCTATGGTTAGTTTACGTCTGCTCGTGACGGGTCAGACCGCTCCTGCCATTCCCGCTCACTAAGCTGTACCGCCTTCCATAGCGCCTTCGTCTTATTCAGACTTTCGCGGTATTCCCGCTCCGGGTCAGAATCAATGACAATGCCTGCTCCAGCTTGAATATGACCGACGCCATCCTTCAAGGTAAGGGTACGAATAATAATATTTAATTCCATATCGCCTGTATAGTCAATCCACCCAAATGATCCGGTGTATGGACCTCGGCGCACAGGCTCCAGCTCCTCGATAATCTCCATCGTACGCACCTTCGGCGCACCCGTTATCGTTCCTCCCGGGAACTTGGCGCGGATCACGTCATAGGCATCCTTGCCGGCTGCCAGCTTGCCCCGCACCTCGGACACCAGATGCATCACATGGGAGTAATACTCGATCACCATCAGCTCGTCTACTCGCACCGATCCGTAGGCAGAGATTCGCCCCAAGTCATTGCGCTCCAGATCGACGAGCATGATATGCTCCGCCCGTTCCTTCTCATTGGACCGCAGCTCCTCTGCCATGAGCAGATCCTCTGCTTCCGTCTTCCCTCGGCGTCTCGTCCCAGCGATCGGACGCGCGCTGACTTCGCCTCGCTCCAGCTTCACCAGCAGCTCTGGCGAGCAGGATACGAGCTGGAATTCGTCCAAGCGCAGCAATCCCATATAAGGAGAAGGATTGACAATCCGCAGCCATTCATACAGCTGCTCGGCCGATTCTTGAATCTCCTTCATCTGACGCATGGAGAGGTTGATTTGAAATACATCGCCCGCTCCAATGTATTGTTGAATTCGGCGCACCGCTTCCTTGAAGCTCTCCTTCGGAAAGGCTGTGCGCACACCGTCAAACGCTTCAACATCTATAGCCATGTTATCGGCGAGCATCTGCTTGCGGCCATCACGCAGGGCTACCGCTTCAGGAGTCATAGCTGCCTCATTCCAGGTGCGCCAACGCTCGCGCATCTCGCGCACGCGAGCCGCTGCTTGAGCATGGATCTCCTGCAAGGCGTCTAAACTGTCCGAGTCAGCAGCCGCATCACTCATGTCTGTCATCACGCTGCAGTAGAGCAGTTGCTGCTTGTGATCCACCGTCCACAATTCGTGTACGCGCAGGAACACATAATCCGGCAGCTCCAGATCGTCAGCGGCCACGTTAGGCAGCCTCTCAATAGAGCGAGCCACATCATAGCTAAGAAAGCCGACACTGCCGCCTGTGAACTTAGGCGCTCCCTCAACATAAGGCGCTCGATATGGCGCCATCCAGCGCCGTATCGCCTCGAGCGGCTCCATCTCCCACTGCTCCGTGCTTCCCGCCAGATCATCAACGATAGCCTGCGTTCCTTTGCCGCTGAGCTTGGAGAGCGGGTGCAGCCCCAAGAACGAATATTGTCCGTCCTTGCCGCTCTCCAATACGAAGCTGTTGGGCGCAGCTTCCGCCCAAGCCCCTTTCCAATCGGCAATGCGATCGCCTTCGGCAATGCCCAAGGGATATGCCTCTATATAAGGAAGAATCGTGTAGCCTTCCTTCATCCAATGTCTCCATTGGTCTAATGAACATGAATCTTGTAATGCTTGAATTGTCACTTATCCACCTCAACATCAAAATATGAGAGCGAGCTCTACATCTCATCGCATCTGCAGGTAATTGTCCATAGTATATAGCATCCTTTCACATGATGAAAGGTGGAAGAACGAAACCCCCGACCAGCAATCAGGCAGCAGACTGCCTGTTACTTACCGGGGGTATGCTATGCTACGATCTCTGCATCTAGAGATCGGATTAATTGTCGAAGTTGAAGAGCGGTGTGCTTAAGTAGCGCTCGCCATTGCTCGGAACAACTGCAATTACACGCTTGCCTTCACCTAGCTCCTTAGCAACCTGCAGCGCGGCTTTGATCGAGGCTCCTGACGATATGCCGCACAGAATGCCCTCTTCCTTCGCCATACGGCGAGCAATGTCAAAGGCGTCATCGTTCTCGATCGGAATAATCTGATCGTAGATATCACGATTCAAGATGTCGGGCACGAAGTTCGCACCGATCCCTTGGATCTTATGCGGTCCAGGCTTGCCGCCCGACAGAATCGGAGAAGCGGCTGGTTCCACAGCGACAACACGAATACCCGGGAAGTTCTTCTTCAACACTTCTCCTGCGCCTGTTATCGTTCCGCCTGTACCGATACCTGCGACGAATGCATCCAGCTTTCCGTCCAATGACTGAATGGCTTCCACAATCTCAGGACCGGTTGTTTCACGATGAATCTTAACATTTGCCATGTTCTTGAACTGCTGCGGAATAAAGTATCCTGTGTTCTCCTTTACCAGCTCTTCCGCCTTGCGAACCGCGCCATTCATGCCCTCGGCACCCGGCGTAAGCACGAGTTCCGCTCCGTACGCACGAAACAGGTTGCGGCGTTCCATGCTCATCGTCTCAGGCATAACGAGAATAGCTTTGTATCCTTTAGCGGCAGCGACCATTGCCAAGCCAATGCCTGTGTTGCCGCTGGTAGGCTCCACGATCGTATCTCCTGGTTTAAGAACACCTTCCGCTTCAGCCGCTTCTACCATGCTGATCGCGATGCGATCTTTAACACTGGATCCCGGGTTCTGGTACTCCAGCTTAACGTAGATTTCTGCGCTGCCTTCAGGAACGATTCGGTTTAATCGCACCAGAGGTGTATCCCCAATTAGTTCTGTTACACTGTTCACGATTCTGGCCATGGACAAGCCCTCCTGTATCTATTCATTAATTTCCGACTAAATCACTAGGTTTTATTAATTTCAAGTTTATCAACCCTCACCACGAAAGTCAATAAGCACGATGCAATAATTGGAATTTATTTATATTGCCTCTCCAGGCCAATAATTCCGCATCCGCCTCACATGGCAATAAAAGCTCTAAATGTCGCAGCTGTGTGCTACATCTAGAGCTTTATATTCGCCTTCATTATGACTCAGGAATAGCATCGCTCATTAATCGAGCGTGATACTTCTCCTTCAATTGCTCTTCCACTTCGACAAGCGATGGCGCCATTGACAGAGCGACTTCCTTGCGGACCCTTTCTCGAAGCGTCTCGCTGCTGTACAGATCAATCTCCTCGCGGCCAGTCAACATGACGATTGCATAACCATCCTCCACCTTGACCGGTTGCGACCAAGTGCCCACATCCATCAATATAGCCATCATACGTTCATTAACAGCTAGAAAAGGATCATCCTCATCAATCCAGCCCAGCTTGCCTCCCTGTTGAGAAGTAAATGAGTCAATTGATAAGGCTTCCGCTACCTGCTCAAACGATTCCCCTGCTTTCAAGCGTTCTAAGGCGAAGTTAGCTGTATCGAGATCAGGAACCACGATATGCGACAATTGCATCGATACAGGATTGCTTATTTCATCTTCATGAAGATCGATATATTGCTCAATCTCATCATCGCTTACTTCAATACCATGAATTGCAACTTTCTCCAGCATTAGATGATAATGCAGATCTCTATTTATCTGCTCTGGGCTCAAGCCCAACTGTTCCTGCATCGCGGTATAATACGCTTCAACACTCTCGTACCCATACATTTCACGGCGAAGCTCAGCCTCGACTTCTTCTTCTGATACTTGAATATGTAGCGCCGCTGCCTCCATCTCTACAGCCTTGATGGTCATCATCCGCTCCAATACCATGGAACCATACTGCCGCTCCAGTTCCTCGATCCACTGCTCTTTCAATATAGGCTCATTACCCACAACAGCCAAGACAGATGACTGCTCCTGATCTTGATCAGACGCAGCTCCGCGCTTAGGTATATCTATACGAAACAGCAGCACTCCTCCGAGTACCACTACACATACAAGCAGTACGATGATGCAGCCCCATAAGCTCTTGACTTCATTGGTCATAAGGCTAAAGTTCCTTCTCTTATACGTTCTTCGCTTCCATCAACAAACGAAGTTGGGCTTCAACGACCTTGCTTAGATAACCAACACTAGTTATTATTTCATCGTCTGTGCTAATAGAGCTTCTAACTGTTCACGATCAAAATGATACCATTCATTGCAGAAATGACACTGGGCTTCCGCCTTGCCGTCTTCATCAAGCATATGCTGCAGCTCTTCGTGTCCCAAGCTGATTAATGCTTGCTCTACGCGCTCCTGCGAGCATTGGCAGCGGAACACAATCGGCAGATGCTCCATGATCTGAACATCATCTGCGATCCAAGTCAGCATCTCTTCCGGTTCCAAGCCTTGATCCAGCAGTGAAGTAATTGGCGGCAGCATGCTGAGGGATTGTTCAATCTTCGTGATCTGCTCATCAGTAAGTCCCGGCAGCAGCTGAATAATGAAGCCTCCAGCGTGCAGTACTGAATTATCCACGTCAACCAGCACACCTAATCCAACTGCTGATGGCGATTGTTCAGAAACTGCAAAGTAATACGTAAAGTCCTCGCCAAGCTCACCCGAAATGATTGGAGAGCTGCCGCGATACGGCTCCTTCAAACCAAGGTCCTTCGTAACGTGAATAAAGCCATCATGGCCAATAGCGCCAGCTACATCCAGCTTGCCATGTTCGTTGCTTGGCAGATGCACATCTGGATTCGTGACATAACCTCTCACTTCGCCCTTAGCATTAGCATCTGCTACGACTTGGCCTATAGGACCATCGCCCTTTATCTGGATCGTCAGCTTCTCTTCACCTTTCAACATTGCCCCCATCATAGCTGCAGCTGTTACAGTACGTCCAAGTGCTGCCGTTGCTGTTGGATAGGTTTGATGGCGCCGCTGCAATTCATTAACCAGCTGTGTCGTGCGTACTGCAAATACACGAACCTGACCGCCCAGCGCCGTTCCTCTCACGAGCACATCTATATGCGCCTCCTGAGATGCCATCTCTTGTTCATGGCTAGTTGTCATCTATTTCTGCCCCCGTTGCGAATGTATTTTAGACGCGAACTATTCGCGAATTGTTACACTTTGCTATCCATTATTTCGTTGATAAATATAACGAAGTCCTTCGAGCGTTAATAACGGATTCGTCTCTTCGATCGTATGCGACTCGCTGCCGATCAGCTCTGCTAATCCTCCAGTGGCAATAACCCGTGTCTTCGTGCCCAGCTCCGCTTCAATACGGCTGATAATGCCATCCACTTGGCCCGCATAACCGAAGATGATGCCAGCTTGCATCGAGTGTATCGTATTGCGGCCGATGACTGACTTCGGCTTCGTTAGCTCAATACGAGGCAGCTTGGCTGCTCGTTGATAGAGTGCTTCCGTCGAAATGCCGATACCTGGCACGATCGCTCCGCCCAAGTAGTTGCCCTTCGCATCGATGACATCGAAAGTAGTAGCCGTTCCGAAGTCGACGATGACTAGCGGCTTGCCAACACCATACAGTTCAATGGCAGCTACCGCATTGACGATGCGGTCGGCACCCACTTCACGCGGATTCTCATAGCGAATATTGAGTCCCGTCTTAATCCCAGGACCTACGATTAACGGTACCTTATGCAAATATCGCACGCACAGCTGCTCCATCGTATGCACGATAGGCGGCACGACAGACGATATAATGACACCTTGAATATCGTCGACGGATAATTGAGCCATCGATAGCAGGTTATGAATCATGACCCCGTATTCATCAGTGGTGGCTTTTCTGCTCGTACTCAACCGCCAATGATGCAGAAGGGTCGTATCTTTGTAAATACCGAGTACAATATTGGTATTCCCTACATCAATAACGAGAATCACATTCTCACCCTGCCTTTTTTTCATTTAAGTCTAGACTAATGTCGAGCGCATGGAAAGAATAGGTCAGCGCACCGACCGAGATCACATCTACACCGGATTCAGCCTTCTCCCGTATCGTTTCCAGTGTTATGCCTCCCGATGCTTCAATGAGCACATGAGGCGCTGCTGCACGAATCCGGCTGACCGCCTCTTTCATCAACGACGCGCTCATGTTGTCCAACATGATAATGTCTGCGCAAGCATCCAATGCTTCCGCTACCTGCTCCAGCGACTCGGTCTCTACCTCAATCTTCATCGTGTACGGAATCTGACCGCGTGCGCGAGTAACGGCCGCAAGAATCCCGCCTGCGCCTTTAATATGATTATCCTTGATCATGACCGCATCATACAAGCCGAAGCGATGGTTAGCGCCTCCTCCTACACGGACAGCGTACTTCTCCAGCGCCCGATGACCAGGCGTTGTCTTGCGCGTATCCACAAGCTTGGCAGGCAGATCAGAGATTACCTCCGCATACGACGCAGTCTTCGTGGCAATCCCCGACATGCGCTGCATCAGATTCAGCGCCAAGCGTTCTCCGAGCAGGATGCTGTGCGTGCGACCTTCAACCTCTGCCAGTACCGTACCCTTCTTGACGCGTGCCCCCTCTTCTACCATAGGTCGGAAAGAAAGTGCTGTGTCCACTACCTCGAATACGGCTTCCGCCACCGGCAATCCGGCAATGATCCCATCTTCCTTCGCATGAATGATCGCTTTCGACTGCTGCGCTTCCGGTATCGTAAATGCTGTCGTCACATCGCCAGTACCGATATCTTCCTTCAGCCATGCTGTAATCTGCTCACGCAGTGTAATACGCTCTATGCTAAATGTCATCAATTATCTCCTCCGATATACCCTGGTCACGCTGAACGAGCGTGTGCTTATGCCAGTTCAGATCATCACGATCCGGGGCATCCTCTCGATAATGCCCGCCTCGGCTCTCTTCACGCCAATATGCCGACTCTGCTATAAGCATAGCGCATATCAGCATATTCGCAAACTCGTATTCCTCACGACGGGTTAATCGAGCCTGCAGGAATCCCCGTTGACGGTTCATCTCATCCAGCCCTTTCTGCAGCCCCTTCCCCGTGCGCGTAAGACCAACGTAGCGCACCATAAGCTTCTGCAGCTTCAATCGTCGCTCAACGACAGCCTGAATCGGTGAATCATGACGACCGATATCAGCCGTGATCAGATCAAGAGGCTCTATCGGATGTTCAAGCTTCTCGATGCTGTCTGCGATTCGCTTGCCGAATACCAGCGCCTCTGACAACGAATTGCTGGCTAATCTATTTGCGCCATGAACTCCGGTGGAAGATGCCTCACCGCAAGCAAACAAACGCTTAATCGTGGTTTCCCCATGCAGGTCAGTCTTTACGCCGCCCATCATGTAGTGAGCAGCAGGGGCAACCGGAATCCAATCGGTTGTCAGATCCAGCCCATATTGCAGGCAGGTCTCATGGATGGTTGGGAAACGACGCTTAACCATATCCGCAGATTCATGAGTAATATCCAGATAGACAAAGGTTGACTTCGTCTCCTCCATCTCGCTGACAATCGCACGCGCCACAATATCACGCGGGGCCAGCTCCAACTGATGATGGTATCTTTCCATAAACCGCTCACCCTTAATATTGCGCAGAATTGCGCCCTCTCCTCGCACCGCCTCGGATATAAGGAATCGAGGAGCGCCAGGATAGCATAAAGCTGTTGGATGGAACTGATTAAACTCCATATCCCGGATCACGGCACCTGCGCGGTATGCTATCGCGATTCCATCGCCAGTGGCAACCTCCGGATTCGTGGTATAGCGATACAGCTGCCCTACCCCGCCAGTGCATAGAACCACAGCTTTCCCCTTCACGAATACTCTGGAACCGTCTGGCCGCTGAACGATTGCTCCGCGGCACTCACCGCCCTGTATAACCAGATCGATCGCAAAGTGATCCTCCCAGATGGTGATATTCGGGTTGTGCCGTGCCTTCTCCGCCAAGGAGCGGACAATCTCGTAGCCAGTCGCGTCTCCATTCGCATGCAGAATGCGGCGATGGCTGTGCGCGCCTTCTCTCGTAAGCGCAAGCTCCCCATTCTCCATATCGAATGATGTTCCGAACTGGATCAGCTCTTCTACACGAGCGGGGCCCTCGTGCACAAGCACGTTAACCGCTTCTGTTGAGCATAGTCCGGCTCCCGCAATCAGCGTATCTTCTAGGTGGAAGCTCGGCGAATCTTCATCAGATATAACCGCGGCAATCCCGCCTTGCGCGTATCGGGTGTTGCTCTCAAAGAGTGATTTCTTCGTAATTAGCGTAACCCGATGGTGCTGACTGGCCAATATCGCGGTATACAACCCAGCGATACCCGCCCCAATCACGATAACGTCAGACTCCTCTATCGGCGTATGTTCGAGTGAAAAGTCTATTAAGTAAGGAGTATTCATTCGGGCTCACCTCTGACAGATCATATTTGCAGCGATTGCGATCATCTGCACAGTTAGCAGCAGATAGAGTATTGCAAGCAGAAGAGCAGCAACGTATATAGCATAAAGCCGCAGTATTCAACAGCAGTAACCACATTTCAATTAAAACTGTATCTATTTTAATGCCCCTAGCAACATAAATAAAGCTCATATGACAAATAAATGTCAAAGAGCCTTATTAGATATTGATTCTATAGACAATTGTTCGGAAAAACAAGAGAGTAGCTGCCGCGGTGCAGCTATATTGAGTCCCCTCTAAGGAGAATGACATCAGATAAAGAGATGTTGAAAGCCGAATCCGATAATGATCCCCCCCATTATGATAACTAATTTTCCACCAAATCGTGTGAATGCAAGATGTTCCTCGCTTCGCTCCCTATCATCGATTAAATTCCAGAACAACCATGATTCAGGATGTTTGATCCCAAACAAGCCAACTCCAACTAGTGCAATCCCTAACATAAAGATAGAAATAGCCATATAATCATCTCCTCTAGAGATCAATACGCAATCTGTTGTTAAAGGTTTCCATTATGGGGGTTGGTCAATGGATAGGCGATATAAGAAAAAGCCCTTGATCTACAAGGGCTTCTTAAGGTTCGTTCGTTTATACATATGGAGGGCATTACTTCACTTGCAACATGCGCTCCAAGGATAACCGCGCTTTCTCAGCAACGTGCTCCGGCACATAGATCTGCGGCTGCATCGTTTCGAGACATTTCACTAGCTTTTTCAAATTGTTAACCTTCATATTTGGACATACCAAGTATTTAG
Organism: Paenibacillus sp. EB106-04-04-XG159; assembly: GCF_058791835.1. Classification (NCBI taxonomy): domain Bacteria; kingdom Bacillati; phylum Bacillota; class Bacilli; order Caryophanales; family Paenibacillaceae; genus Paenibacillus; species Paenibacillus sp. EB106-04-04-XG159. Next base: position 17,037 of record NZ_JBYTDY010000023.1, read on the forward strand.
TTGCAAAATGGAACGACTTGTTCGGGCTGTCCTTGCGCAATTGATAGCCGGTTCCATCTTCCGTACCTACGATAAACTCGGTATGCTCTGAGTTCTTGCAGTACTTTAGGATCGCAGTTGTACTGCCTACGAAATCACCCATAGCGACTACTTCCGGTCTGCACTCTGGATGAACAACAAACTGCGCATTCGGGTGCTTCGCCTTCATCTCTACGACATCTTTAACCGTCAGCATGTCGTGAGTATTGCAATAGCCTTCCCATATAATCATGTTCTTGCCTGTCTTCTGCTGTACGTAGTGTCCCAGGTTCTTGTCTGGCACCCAGATGATCTCCTCCGCATCAAGCGACTCGATCACCTTCACCGCATTAGCGGATGTACAGCATATATCTGTCTCTGCTTTAATGTCTGCAGAAGAGTTAATGTACGTTACGACCTTAGCATTCGGATGCTGCGCCTTTAATTTACGAAGGCCTTCCACATTGACCATATCAGCCATAGGGCATCCAGCGCGCTCGTCTGGAATAAGCACAGTCTTGTTAGGGGCTAGAATCTTTGCGCTTTCACCCATAAAGTGAACTCCGCAGAACACGATAACTTCCGCATCCGTCTCCGCTGCCTTCTGTGCAAGCAGGAATGAATCTCCTCTGAAATCCGCTACTTCTTGTATCTCATCTCGCTGATAATAGTGAGCAAGTATGACTGCATTGCGTTCTTTCTTCAACTGCATCAATCGTTCACGCAGTTCACGGTTTTGTTCTTCTTTACGAGCCAGTGCCAACGCTTCAAGCTGCACGAATACTCCACCCCTCGGCTTAATCATTAACAACTAATTTACACAACGACATTAAGTGTGTCAATTCACAATTAGTAAAAAAAGAAGTGCGCCTTAATAGGCGCACTTCCGATACCGACCGAGTTAGTCGGAGATTATGATTTCTTCTCTGGATCTTCAGGCTTCACTTCGTCCACAGCATTGGCAGACTCATCAGCCTTCGAATCCTTAGGCTCCTCAACAGGTGCTTGCTCTGTTTCATTCGTAACAGGACCTGCCTCGGAATGATCAGTTGGAGTCGGTTGACTGTCCTTGTCCCAAGGTGTCGGACCTAACTTCTCTGACTTTCCAACCAGATTCACCTTCACATCCCCTGAAGTTTTCACTTCAACAGAGTTCAGTACATCTACTTTAGGTTCAGCCTTGCTCTCTTTCTGTTCCTTCAGAATGCTTGGAACGAAACCTTCGAGCGAGCCGTTCTTAATGAGATGTTCAATCTGTTCGATCTCAAGCGTTTCTTCTTCAAGAAGCGTATTCGCAATGAGATGCATTTCTCTCTCGTGCTTCTTCAGCAATTCGCGAGCGCGATCATAGCAAGCGCCGATCATGCTCTGCATCTCTTGGTCGATCTCATAAGCAATCGCGTCAGAGTAATTCTGCTCATGACCGAGGTCACGACCAAGGAATACTTCCCCTTGACGGCTTCCGAACTGCAGCGGTCCGAGTCTGTCGCTCATACCGTATTCCATAATCATGCTGCGAATGATCCGAGTAGCTTGTTGGAAGTCGCTGTATGCGCCTGTTCCAATCTCGCCGATATAGATCTCTTCCGCTACGCGTCCGCCGAGCAAGCCCGTTACTTGGTCCAGAAGCTCTTGCTTCGTAACCAGCATACGATCTTCCTTCGGCATCATGATCACATATCCGCCTGCTTTACCGCGAGGTACAATCGTAACCTTATGCACAGTCTGTGCATGCTCCAGGAAGTAACCAATGATCGTATGACCTGCTTCGTGGTAAGCGACGATGCGCTTCTCGCGATCGCTGATCATGCGGCTGCGTTTCTCCGTACCGACAATGATACGGTCAATCGCATCATCGATATCCTCCATGGTGATATCTTTATGATTCTTACGAGCAGCAAGGAGCGCCGCTTCGTTCAACAGGTTCTCAAGGTCTGCGCCTGTAAAGCCTGTTGTCCGCTTCGCAATAGTAGGCAAGTTAACGTTCGCATTAAGCGGTTTGTTGCGCGCATGTACTTTCAGTACAGCTTCGCGACCCTTTACGTCTGGGCGGTCAACCGTAATCTGACGGTCAAAGCGTCCTGGACGAAGAAGCGCTGGGTCAAGAATATCAGGGCGGTTTGTCGCGGCTATGATAATGATACCTTCATTAGCACCGAAACCGTCCATCTCAACCAGCAACTGGTTAAGCGTCTGCTCGCGCTCGTCATGGCCGCCGCCAAGACCGGCGCCGCGCTGACGACCTACCGCATCAATCTCGTCAATAAAGATAATACAAGGAGCATTCTTCTTCGCGTTCTCGAACAAGTCGCGTACACGCGATGCACCGACACCGACGAACATTTCAACGAAGTCGGAACCGGAAATGCTGAAGAATGGCACACCCGCTTCACCCGCAACTGCGCGAGCAAGGAGCGTCTTACCTGTCCCTGGAGGACCGTTCAACAGTACGCCCTTCGGAATGCGCGCGCCGAGAGCGGCAAACTTGCGATGGTCTTTAAGGAACTCAACGACCTCAACAAGCTCTTGCTTCTCTTCGTCTGCACCAGCAACATCTTCGAAGGTAATTCGCTTCTTCTCTTCATTATACAAACGGGCACGGCTCTTACCGAAGTTCATAACTTTGCCGCCGCCGCCCTGCGCTTGATTAAAGAAGAAGAAGAACAGGACAAACATAATGATTAAGGGTATGAACGAAGTGAGGAGCGTCAGCCACATGCTTGGCTCTTTCATCTTGTCATATTTCCACTGTAAATCAGGCTGACTGTCACTGATTTCCTTAATCTCTTGTACTACCGAGTCTGTATCCGGTATGTACGTCATAAATTGCAACGACTTGGCATCCTTCGGTAATTCTTTATACTTACCGACGACCAAGTAGGCTCGACCCTCATATTGCATCGTTAGTTCTTGTATATTGTTGGCTGCGAGCTCTTTGCGAAACTGGTCATATCTCGGGGTGTCAATGGCTTCATTGCCGCTTCCGATAAACTGAACAATGCCCACCACGACTAAAAAAAGAATCAGATAAAAACCAGAATTCTTGATGAACCGACTCATCCCCTACCTCCTCTCAAAGACACGAAATTATTGTATCATAGCACGTCTTACCATCTCAACTGACGAACTAGACTGTGAGGACATTCGTGCTCGAATATCTATTCTTCAGGCTCAGAATAAATTTCCGGCTTCAATACCCCAATATACGGAAGATTGCGGTAATATTCCGCATAATCAAGCCCATAACCTACGATAAATTCATCCGGCAGAACAAACCCTTTATAATCAGCTTCCATATTTACATCGCGGCGCGCTGGTTTATCGAACAAGGTAACCACTTTGATGGAGTTAGCCTTGCGTCCTTGAAGCACCTCAATGAGATAGCTGAGAGTAAGCCCTGTATCGATAATATCCTCTACAATCAGTACATCGCGACCTTCAACCGATACTTCGAGGTCTTTCACGATGCGGACTACACCAGAGGACTTGGTGGAGGCCCCGTAGCTGGATACCGCCATGAAGTCGAGTTCAAGTGGAACTTCGATGCGCTTCACGAGATCAGCCATGAAAATAAATGCGCCTTTCAAAATACAGATTACAAGCGGCTTCTTGCCAGCGTAATCCCGACTGAGCTCCTTACCAAGCTCATGAATACGGGCTTGAAGCTGTTCTTCACTAAATACTACCTTCTCAATGTCGTTATGCAATGATGGAACCTCCTAGAATAAATACTTGATGCTTATGATATCATCTCTACGTGCACCAGTGGCACTCAGAATATGAATTCAACATGGACGAACCTATGGCTACGATGTATTACGTTCGAAACCTCAGATGTTTTCACTGCTGCTTATTAAATCTGCAGTGACAACTCCAATACACGAACCGTCCTGTTTGTCACAAGCGACTGATCGGAGCGCCGCAGACCGGCGATCCATAACAATTGACCTGCTCCGTTTTCTATTAACGGAATGCTGTCACGCAGCGACGGAGGAATTTTGTAGTCAACGAACATATCTTGTACTTTTTTGCTTCCCTTTAATCCTTGCGGCCTCATACGATCACCCGGTCGGCGGGTTCTTACGATTATAGGCCATTCCAATTGATCCGCATCAAAAGCAGCATAGAACCGATTGTCTTGCGGTTCGCTATTCAGTTCAGGCACAGAGACAATTCGCCATGAGAGCGTGCCAATCATACCTGGGAGCGATGTCTGACCAGATGATGTCGGGTCGGATATGGTGAATTGGCTGTCCACATCACTGCTGTCCACATCAACCAATTGATGCTCCTGATCTGAATTTACCCATAATAGCTGATTGTATTCTCTTCGGAACTGCAAACCGCTGCCGATATCCGCTTTCCATGTGGTCGGCTCTTCGGCAAGCGCCTGCACGCGCATACGTTCAATCGTACTATACTCAGCCGCTTGATCCACGTTAGGCAACAGATAATTTAATATTAGTTTAATCAATCGGCGTTGTAAAGCAACATGTACCTTGCCGAACGTGTTTCTGTCCATTGCGCAACCGCTAAAGAAACGAAGTTTATATGACACATGCTGCCAACTCATATCTAGGTTGGCTTTATGAATATATGTATAAGGTTCCGCATGCTGCTGGATGCTGTTGTCCCAGCTGACTATATGTTGGTGATAATAGTCGACAGCCTGTTGTTCCAGCCACTCCTGTTCACTGCGAAGAACTTCAGCCGTCTGACCGATTGCATCAATGATTTGCGGATTCTCTTCTTCCAGCAGAGGCAGAATATCCATTCGGATCCGATTGCGTGTATAATCCCGCTTCTGATTACTGCTGTCTTCCGCATATGTAATGCCTTGGTTCGCGCATAGCTCCAATATCTCGCGCTTACGCATATGAAGCAGTGGACGAACGTATATGTATCCGGATTGTTCTCGAGACCATGACATCCCCGAGAGTCCCGCACTTCCTGAACCTCGGATCAGATGCATAAGAATTGTCTCCGCTTGATCATCCCCATGATGAGCCAGCGCAATCCGAGTCATTCCATATCGATCAGCCGTCTCTCGCAGGAAATCATAACGGAGTATTCGAGCGGCTGCCTGAGGATTAATTCCCTCGTGTTCCGCATAGCCCGGAGCATCCACGCGCTTCATTACAAATGGGATCCCCAGCCTAGCCGCTTCAGCTTCAACCATGCTCGCCTCTCTGTCAGACTCCTCCCCGCGGAATCCGTGATGAACGTGCGCCGCGACTAGTCGAAGCGGCTCCTTCGAGCTGCGGACTGATACTTCATGCAGCACATGTATCAGCAGCATCGAATCGGGACCGCCAGATACGGCAATGACAATGCCGTCGCCATTATGCCACAGCCCTTTCTGCAATGCTTGCTGGTTCACCCGCACCACATTCTCTATCCACATGCTTCGATCACGTTGTTCTGATCCTGACATGCTGTACGCCTCCACTGTATAACTCAATATGTATTCCTTACACTCTGCTGTATGATCTTAAACTTATCGTATCGCATTTTCTTCAAGCTTCAGCTTAGAACTAAAGAGCTCCAACCGCTATGCGTGATCGAAATTATTAGACCATACCATATATAACAACAGCAGTATCACCATCAGTAAAGACCCGATAAAGGAAACCTTCAGCCAACGCGGAGTTGGTCGAGACGGTCTCCCTGCACTGCGATATACAGTCTGGGCTATCTTCTGCCATTCAGCTAAAGCTTCATCTGTTGTCACAAAGGTTCCGTATATAGCTCGGTGCAGCCAATGATGATAGGGCCGCAGCTTAGAGCACCCGCGTATGATCTCCATCAGATCTTCCTGTTGCCGCACCTGCGGCAGCGAGTCCCGCACGCATTGCTTCAGCCGATCCTTCTGATATAAGTGTACCATTAGAACAGCATAGGCAAACAGATCATATCCAAAATCGGCCGACCGCAAACCCCCATTCCAATAGCCGCGGTCATACCATTCGGTGAATTGACGCACGCTGCTGCCAATACGTGTCAGTCCGCCGTAATCCACGAGCTCAGCTTCGCCGTCAGGGGTGACCAATACATTCTCAGCCTTGAGATCGCTGAATACCCATCCTGAGGCATGCAGCTCCGCTAACCTGCGCAGCAGCCTGCCGCCGACGACGCCGAACCAATCCAATCCCCGTCTGCCAAGGTACTCGGAAAGCGTCACACCCTGCACATATCGCATGACATAGAAAGGATAGCGAGTGCCGTCGATCTCTACATCGTCCGATTCGACAAGAAAAGGGCGGGCGCTTTGCCGCCCTGCCCCGCTCTTCATATGACGTCTTCCCTCTTCCAGGGAGGACAAGGCGTTAATCTCAGATTGGAATTCCACAGCATCCAATCCGAGCTTCATAGCGAATCCCCTGCCGCGCTCATTCGATGGCTGCGATTGGCTGCTCGCTCGCGTCACATAATAAACGACACCATTAGCGCCGCTTCCTAGTAACCTCTCAACCCGATATTTGTGTTTGTTCCATATACCCGTCACCACAGAGCCTACCTGAAGCGGTATCTTCTGAAGTAAGCTGTTATTAGACGATGTAGTCACTCCATATCCCATCCGTTCCGGTACTTTCGTGCCGAGGAGCAGCCAACAAAGAAGAGGAGCGCTCTTCCACTCGGTCACTTTCCTTTATTGTACTATCATTTTGATAATAGTCTACCACATGCAGCAGCGCAGGTCCCGTTGGAGTCGTTCCGCGCATCTGAATTCGTTGAAACAGCTTCTTAACTTTGCTCATATCTTCAACCCATGCCAAGTCCATCACAACCTGCTCATCACTATGGGCGCCTGGAAAATGAAATACCGCAAGCTCGCTCTTCCCCTGTCTGGCTTGCAGACTTAACATGAGATCGCGGATCGCTTCCTCAACTGCCGCCAGCTTCGGCTTCATACTGGCGCTTGCATCAATTACGAGCGCGACGCGAAGCGGCGAATGTTCCCCCATCTCGTCCATCGCTTGAACGATTTCCGAGCGTTCAGCAGGAGGCAAGTGCTCTAATGTGGACAATTCCCCCTCCTTGCCTAGTATGTGGCGAAGCTCCTGATTCACCGCTTGATGAATGGTATGCACCACCGTCTTGCGAGTCATCATCTGAATCGTCTGTGCGAGCTGACGCTGATTGACGATTCTGCTCATTCCGCCGCCCACGCGGGCAATATCCGCAATCTCTGCAGCTCCGTACTCACCTATCGCGCCTTCATCGACAATTCCGACTACATTTACAGTAATATTAGCTTCTCGCGCTTGCGCTGCAGCAATAGCAGGCTGAACGCCCACATTCGAACAACCGTCTGTGATCAACAAGATTTGTCGCAACATAATAAAGCCCTCCCTAATAATTGCCGCTAGAATATGATTCTAGTATGGCCCTATTAGAGAGGGTTTAATCGATAGGCTGCAAGTTTCACCTCTTCCATTATCTAATATGCAGTCCAAGTGGACTGTTAACTGACCGTCAGCGGCCGTTCCGTTCGTTCATGTCCCGTCCAGGGAATACTTGACCACTGCGGTAGATGGCGCTCAATTCTAGTGACGACTACCGTCATATCATCACAGATCTGACCTTGCGCATCGCGAATAACACTATCGAGCAATAGATCGGCCGCCTCCTGCGGATCATCCGTATCCATCTCTGATATAAGCCTCCTCATCCACATATCCCGGTTAACGACTGGCCCTGGCGAGTCATATACCCCGTCGCTCATCATAATGAGAAGGTCACCAGGCTTCATCGTCATATGAATGGCATCCACATCGATATCCTGCAGTATACCGAGTGGGAGATTGCCTGCAGATACGGCTTGCACCTCAATTCCACTTTTAATAAAGCTCGGTATAGATCCGTTCTTCAACAACGTCGTCTTGGCGCTGTACATATCGACGATCGCCAGATCAACGGTAGCGTATACTTCATCCGTCGAGCGCAGCATCAGAATTGAATTCACCGATTGAATGGCGAGATGCTCGTCCATCCCTGACTGCAGCAGCTGTGATAGAACATTTAAAGCTGTGCTGCTCTCCATGCTTGCCCGTTCTCCATTTCCCATTCCGTCCGATAATGCAATCACATACTTGCCTCCGCCCAGTTCAAGCGCATGCGTACTATCACCTGATAATAGCTCTCCTCCCTTTGCTGTTCCGGCTATTCCCACGCTGACATCGTAGGACTTGGCCGTCACGAATGTGGCGACACTCTCCATTCCATCCCCTATTCGCCTATCCTCTCTAACCGATATGTGCTCGCCTAATATGTCCGATAACAGCGGCGCAATCAGCTTGCGGCACTCATCATACCCTTCTGTAAAGGAATGAACGATCTCAATCTCCACATGTCCTTTATCCAATGACACAATATCCACCCGGTTAACGGATAAGCCCATGTCATCCATCGCTTGGCGAATCTGCTCTTCTTGAAGAAACATCTGCCTTCCTTCCCGTTTAATCTCCTTCGCTAAGTCATCCATTACTCGAGATACCCCTGCCAACTGCTCCGCTACGAATGATCGACTGTCATGCACCTGCTTCCTCCACTGCAGATCCTGCTTATAATGCGCATACTGATCGCGCATCTGCGCCAACACCTCCGGTATCTTCAAACATGCTGACTTCCAGTGTGGCGGAATTTGCTTCTCCTTAAAGTCCTGATTCTGCTCCAGCGCAGTCATCATGTCGGTCATCCACGTGATCGTTTGCAGGTATTTTCCGTTCCAGCAAGCCTGACGCCGCGGGCAGGCAGCGCAGGTCTTCTTCGAGACCGACTCTAAAAATAAGTTGAGATCCTCCTCCTTGCGTTTTAATTCTCCTGTCCCTGCCATCTGTCCAAAGCTGCGCGAGAGCTGATGAAACAGCTCAGAGAACTGTGTCACCCGATCCGCAGTCATATCTCGGACACGCTTCGCATAATCTTGTTGAGACTTCGTATGCTCATTCGTTCCAGGTATATACTTCGCGAGTGTCTCTACCATCGAACGAGGGGTTAGTATAAATAACGCGGCGGCGACGATCGTCTCCCATGTCGAGGCCAGCATCAGTTCGGTCGGTCCCAAGTAGACCGATAGAATGGCAGTCCCTAACAGCATGCCGAAGGCTACTGCAAAGTGCTTCCCTTCGCGCATCAATCCAGCGAGGAGTCCAGCAAAGGCGAGCATGCTCATCTGCAGCATCGATCCCGGCTGCGCAAAGCTTAGAATAAGTCCAAGGATGACCCCGACCGAGGCGCCTAGCGGCGCACCGCCTACGAAAGCGAACAGCATGACGAGATAGCGCGAGAGTATATGATCCACCTGCAAGCCTTGCACGCTCCAGCCGACCGCCCCTGTCATCATCGAAGCCAGCAGAATCATCAGGCATATGAGCTCTTCCATTCGCAGGGAATTGTTGCGTTTGTTCAGCATCAGTACTGGCAGCGCGTGGACAAACACAAGCGTCAGCATGAACCCGAGCACCGCATCTGTTACGTCCATCAATACGGCATACCAGGTAACCTCTGAACCCATTATCGTCACAAATAGATGAACTGCTAGATTCGCGATAAATACCATAAACGGCGCATAGTTCATCTCCGATCGTTCAAAGGCTTGCAACCCTCGCTGCATCAAGATAATGAGCAAAAGCTGTGCGCCGATCATGACAGTCGTGGGTTCTGAGGCAAATAAGCTGCCCGCCAGAATAACTGTCCCTGTCCAGACTGCTAGATCGCGCCTAGTAAAATACATAACAGCAAAGAATGCAGCTGCAAAAGGAAATAAATCGTCCAAGATGACAGCTCGTCCGAGCAAGAATCCGATGGCCATAAATAATAGGGTCCATTTCCGTGTCCCGATCAGCTGCTTAAAACGATCAAACCGCCACCGTTTCGTTTTGCTTGCAGCCATGGCAGCTGCCTCTTCTTGCAACCCTTCATACCATACCTGTCTCGGAAACGGAATAATCTTAGCCTTGTTCATCTACCAAGCACCACCTATTCTCTTAATTCGTGTGCCTCTCATTATAGGAGCTAGAGTTGGAAACGTTTGTCAGAACTTCGTATCACTTTACAAAAAGTTTCCGACAGGTATTGAGGCTCGTACAAACGGAGCTCGAATGAACGCAACCCATTGACTGGACAAGGTTTGATGGAGTTCGGACTGGGTTTAACTGTCAGATTATAGTTGTACTCCCTATATCGATTCGAGCCCATTCCCTTGCAAACGCACCGTGAAGGTTGCTTATTGGGGGTGGTTCCTGTCGCAACTCTTTTTTCAGCCGACAATTGCGCGTGTAACCAAGAAATGAAACGCATCTTCCGCCACACACTGCACCTGTGTTGGGTCTAGCTGACGAATCATGCACACTGATCGAAATTAGTAGCACTTGCGGAGCTATCTGTCGGAGATTCGGAGGATAACTGCGAGAAGCGCGTAACATAGCAAAAAAACCGTATCGTGGTGTATATCCACCACGATACGGCTCTATATAATCGTATATCAATTCCCTATTAGACTCGACGAGCGCCGCGTCCACCGCGCTTGCCTTCCGTATTCTTCTTAAGCGATGAGATCCGTTCCTCGCTGTCCTTCAGGAAGCGTGACATTTTATCCTCAAAAGAAGGGGTATTGTACGAAGATCTTCCTCTTCCGCGATCTCGATTCCCAAACCCAGGTCTACCGCCACTATCTCTTCCGCCACTCGGACGATCCTGACGATCCTGACGATCCGGACGATCCGGACGATCCTGACGGTCCGGTCGAGGAGCTCTTGGCGGGCGCTGCTCCGATGCAGGTCTATCCACCGCTTGCTTGATAGACAAGCCGATCTTGCCGTCTTTGTCGACGTTAATAACTTTGACAGTGACTACATCGTCAATCTTCAAATGGTCATTGACGTCTTTGACGTAGTTGTCGGCAATCTCTGAGATGTGAACTAGTCCTGTGACACCTCCCGACAGATCAACGAACGCTCCGAAATGCGTAATGCCTGTCACTTTGCCTTCTAACTTGGTGCCCACTTCAATTGTCATAGAATAAAACGTTCCTCCCTTAGAATGTTAAACCGTACATTGCTCGAAAAACGTGAACACCGCAGCGTTCGGATGTTCGGTCACCGACTGCTGCGACGAGGACATATTCCCTATGCAAAGTACTGCTTATGTCGTGATTATACTGTAACAGCGCGGGGTTGGTCAACTGATCGCTGTCCCATAATGCAGCCTATTCTTCTTGCTTGCGAATAAACCGCTCATCCGGAAGCTTCATCCCGCGACTGCGTGCGATTTGTAAAATATACTCTGTTGTATCTAATTTGTCGACCTCTTCTTGAAGATTGTCGCGTATTTCCAGCGCTTCCTTATGTTCCTGACTGCGCGCCTGTTGCTCCTGCTCCAGATCCTGCATCGTAAACATCTGGCTGACATAAGTGTACCCGCCCCAACACAAGAATACGCATATAAACAACAGCCACAGCTGAAGCCGTCGCTTCATCCCTTTGCGAACGGTTGCGTTCAACTTCTCAGTATTCCTATTCGCTTCAACGGATCTTGTTCTTGCTTGGACACTAGCCATGTTCGGGTACCTCCTTCTTTCCAGATTCAGTTCGTCTTATCGGGCGGACGTTTAAACCAGCCTAATACCTTGCGGTATAAGCCGACACAACGTATCTTAACCCGATTCCATCTCGTTGAAACCGAGCGAGCCGCACGCAGTATCCTATCTCGGGCTCGTGTGATCTTCGCTGTCATCTGCCAACGGTTCCACAGCGGCATAATTAACGGTGATAGCATCCATCGTACAAGCCGCCACAATGGATGAGCCAATTTTAACACAAATTTTAGGATGAACATAGCCGCTTTTCCTATAAAACGGACGGTTGACCACAAAAATAGGATTAAAGTCTTAGTCGGCAGTACAAGCACGACATAACAAACCCGAAGGAGGAATCGTACGATTGCTTTGAACATCTTGACGATCCAAGTCGTCAATGTGATTGTCACACGACTGAGCAATATATAATATAGCCAAGCTCCAAGCGCCAGTCCCAAAAATACATAGAACCTTAATTCTCCCTGGTTGCCTTTCACGAGCAGCTGGAACACGAACCAAGTCGCTGTGAGCCAATACACGATATCGAAGCATGGCAGTGTCCACCGTGGAAAGCCCAGCTGTTGCGCTACAACACGATAGCTGTCGTATGCTATTCCCAGCGCTAAACCGCTAAACAGCATCAACAGCACCGTCATCCACTGTGCGTACAGATCGAGATGGGTCACTTGAACAACTTCCCGAAGAAGTTCTTGGATGTCTTCTGCTGATTGGCGTCAAGGTAAGTTAAGGAGTTCACCATGCCCTCAATCGCAACGAGCCCCTGCTCTAGGCTCAGATTCTTGATGTGCAGGTTTTGACCGCGAATCGTAAGGAACCCGCACTCCGTTTCCAATAGAAACTCCTCGCTGTCGAAGCTTTCCACACTGCTCACGCCGCTAATCTCCAGAACTTTTCGATTCATCATCTTGATTTCTTGACGCTTGGCCGGTTTATTCGTTTCGTACATAGCCTGTACCCCTCCTTCTCCTCACTAGATTATGAGAGAGTGGTACAAGTTTAGAACCAGTTCTTCACCTGCTGTGCCGGCTTATCGATTGTCGATCTTCTCCGGATACATATCATGCTGGAACAGACGGTTACGGGCCATATCTTCGTAGACGGTCCCCGGACGTCCGTAATTGCAGTACGGATCGATAGAGATGCCGCCGCGAGGGGTAAATTTCCCCCACACCTCGACATAGCGCGGATCAAGAAGCGCGATCAGGTCATTCATGATGATATTGACACAGTCTTCATGAAAATCCCCTTGATTGCGGAAGCTGAACAAGTATAGCTTGAGCGACTTGCTCTCTACACATTTTTCATCCGCAATATAGCTGATGTAGATCGTTGCAAAGTCCGGCTGCCCGGTTATTGGGCACAAGCTCGTGAATTCAGGACAATTGAATTTTATAAAATAATCGCGGTTCGGGTGCTTGTTCGGAAAGGACTCCAGCACCTCCGGTGCGTATGTCGATTTATAAGTCGTATGCTGACCAAGATGAGTCAGCGGCAATTCAGCTTCTGTACGCCCTGCCATTATACTCAGCTCCTCTAAGTTTGGTGTTTATGATATACAGTCGTATCTGCTTCGATCGATGAAGGGTTACACCCCGCGCTTATTCCCCCATACGAGTGTGTGCAGCTGCGGCAGCACTCGACAATCGCTTAGACGGGAATCTTGGTTAGATGCGTCGATCAACCATTCATAGCGGCGCAGCAGCCCAAGAGCCAATTCATGATCATCGCTCGAGTGGATGTCCGCATTGCCCGTCTGCAAGAAGAACGGCACTGCGGGATATCGCTCATGCAATGCGGCAGCATACTGCAGGTCCATCTCATCGAAGATGACCACTTTCAGATTCATGCTGCTGCCGTTGGATACGAGCTCCGCAAGCAGGTAATCAAGCTGCGCATAGTCGGTCTCCATGCCTGAGCTTGGCGGCTTCGGAGAAACGGTGACGTCGTCTACACGCTTGAGCCAATCTTGCCAGCGCGAGCCTTGGGTCTCCACCGCGGTGCGAACTCCCTGCGCTCGCAGCTGTTCGACCAAGGGGCCAAGCTGCGGCAATAGCGCAGGGTTGCCTCCCGATAAAGTGACGTGCGCGAGTCTCCCCTGCGCGAGCCGCTGCAGCTCATCTATGATGGCGTCCGCCGTCATGAGGCGGATATCCTTCTTGCTGCTGCCGTCCCATGTGAAGGCAGAGTCGCACCAGCTGCAGCGGTAATCGCAGCCAGCCGTGCGCACGAACATCGTCTTCTGCCCGACCAGCATTCCTTCCCCTTGGACGGTCGGGCCGAATATCTCCAGCACCGGAATAGGTGCTGGATTCGCAGCGCGCGTACTCATTCGACCATCCACTCCCGTCTCGCCTCAGCGTAGCTGGTTGGCGTTTCATAGAGTCGGACGAATTCGGTGCGCGCACCTTCGCAGGCCTGCGCGTATACAGGCTCCTGCAGCGCCGCTTCCAGCTGCTCGAACAGCCACACGACCATATTTTCCGCAGTGGTGTTCATGTTTGGCAAGCTTTCGTTCAGATACCGATGATCGAGATAGGGCTCGATCCGGTCTTTCCATATTGTCTTTATATCGCCAAAGTCGAGCGCAAGCCCGATCTCATTCACATATCCGCTGATACCTAACACGACGCGGTACGTATGTCCGTGCAGATTCTTGCACTTTCCGTCGTAGGCATGCAGATGATGGGCTGCGTCAAACGTAAATTCCTTGCTCACGAGCACCCGCTTGCGATGATATCGCAGCTCATGGTGCTGAATGTCCTGATTGTACTGCTGCAGGCGCTCTACGATGCGGTATGGTCCAGGCTGTCTCATGACTGTATCCCTTCCTGTTCCACATCTGATGCTGAAGATGCTGAAGCCGAGTCGCGTTCGCTCAAGTACTGCTCCAGCCCCGCGCGGCGCAGCTTGCAGGCCGGACATTCGCCGCAGCCGTCTCCAGGCAGGCCATTGTAGCAGGTAACCGTCTTCTCGCGCACGAAGTCCAGCGCCCCAAGCTCGTCAGCCAGCTTCCATGTCTCCGCCTTGTTCAGCCACATCAGCGGCGTATGCAGGACGAAGCCGAAGTCCATCGCCAGATTCAGCGTCACATTGAGCGACTTCACGAATACGTCACGGCAATCCGGGTATCCGCTGAAGTCGGTCTCGCACACGCCAACTACAATATGACGCGCGCCCGCTTGCTTGGCATAGATGGCTGCGAAGGTGAAGAATACCATGTTCCGCCCTTCGACAAATGTATTCGGGACCTGGCCTTCCTCATGCTCAATGGCTACATCGCTGCGCGTGAGCGCATTCGGCGCTAACTGGTTTAGCAGGGCCATGTCGAGAATTCGGTGCGGCACTCCAAGCTCGGCAGCTATTCGCGCTGCATGGTCGAGCTCTGTGCGATGGCGCTGTCCATAGTCGAACGAGATTGCTTCGACTTCCTTGAACTCCTTCAGTGCCCACCATAAGCAGGTGGTGCTGTCTTGACCGCCGCTGAATACGACGATCGCTTTCTCTTGTTGATTCATGTGTCTCATCCTTTCTATTCCCTCGATCGGTGAAAGGCAGACCGTGTTATGAAGATGACTGCCGCACGACATAAAAAGGGACGCGAATTGCTCGCATCCCTTGGCTTATCTTCAAATGCAGCACGAAAAAAACGGTAACGTAATTCAGAACTGTTCCGTGCTGTTGGCCTAGTTTTTTATAGAGGGAGGGTTGCGAACCTCTCCCGCGTCCGATGAACGCGGAATCGATGAAGTTGTCGGATGTTATTATATCACATAAATGTTCATGATATCATTGTCACAATCTAACTGTTACGTGACCGCCCTCACTCTAACTCATACTCTAGCTCGTACTTTGTACAACAATCCGCACGTCAGCATCTACACAGCTTCTCTAAGCATTACATAAAAACAACCGTGCCACTGCATTCCTGCAGCAACACGGTTGTATGTACATTCTTTATTACCATCCAAAGTCATCTTGCTTCGGAATCGGTTCTTCTCGGAGCAGCGTATACATGCCTGCGGCCTCGTCCTTCTTCGTCGTCTCTTGAAGACGTTCGACACGGACGGTAACGAGCTTCTGTCCGAACTGCACGGTGATCTCGTCTCCGACCTTCACTGTGCTGCTTGGCTTCGCCTCGCGGCCGTTCAACACAACGCGCCCCTGACCGGACACATCCTTAGCAACTGTACGCCGCTTGATGAGTCGCGATACTTTCAAGAACTTGTCGAGTCGCATTATTTTACAGCTTCTTTAAGCTTGTTGCCCGCTTTGAAAGCAGGAATAGTGGACTCAGGAATTTCGATTGTGTTGCCTGTTTGCGGGTTGCGACCTGTGCGGCCAGCGCGTTTGCGAGTTTCAAATGTGCCGAAGCCGATCAATTGAACTTTGTCGCCGCTAACGAGCGCGTCAGTTACTTCACCGAAGAAACCGTTCAATACTGTTTCTACGTCTTTCTTAGTCATACCGCTTTTCTCAGAAATGTTGTTGATCAGATCTGTTTTGTTCATGTCTATTGGCCTCCCAATTCTCTTAAATACTCCTAGAGCTTATATGGCTAGGTAAGGTCGGTTCTACCGTTTGTAACCCACTGCCACGGAATACGTTCGCTGTATGTATTCTTGCTTTGTGTGTAAATTCCTTCTCGAGCGCGGCACTTTTTCAAAATTTGACGAAAAATAGGGAATAAGGCCGCCATTCGCCGGAGATAAGACCTACAAACCTACAGCCGTTTCGCTTCCTGCCACCATTGCTCCATTTCTAGTAAGTCAGTTTGGTCAAAAGATTTGCCGTTTATACGAAGTTGCTCTTCAATATATCGGAAACGCTTCACAAATTTGCGATTGGTCATCGTAAGAGCCTCCTCCGGATCAGCGCTTATAAAGCGCGATACGTTTACGGCTGCAAACAGAAGATCACCAAGCTCCTCTTGCGCCGCAAGGACTGAGTCTACCTCTCCCGCCTTTGTTCCGCAAGCTTTGACCGCCTCCTGCAATTCTTGCAATTCTTCTGCCACTTTGTCAAGTACATCTTCCACACGATCCCAATCAAATCCAACCTTGGCAGCTTTTTTCTGCAATTTATAGGCTTTCATCAGAGCTGGAAGATCACGCGGCACGCCATCTAGTACGGAAGTGCGCTCATTCGTCATCCCTTTAAGCCGCTTCTCTTCTGCCTTCATCTGCTCCCAATTACCTAGTGCAGACTGCGCATCCTCTGCATGTCGATCTCCAAATACATGCGGATGGCGGAATATCAGCTTATCATTCAGCCCTTGAATCACATCATAAACGTTAAAGGCTCCCGCTTCATCTTCCATCTGCGAATGCAGCATAATCTGCATGAGCAGGTCGCCGAGCTCCTCCTGCATCGCAGTAGGATCGTCGTCATCAATCGTTTCCAGCACCTCATACGTTTCTTCGATCAAGTTCTTCCGGATCGACTGGTGTGTCTGCTCTTGATCCCACGGGCAACCTCCTGGGCTGCGCAGTATGTTGACGATCTCCTTCAGCTTGGCAAATGTCCGATGGTGAACACGCTGGCTGTCGGTTTTTGGCACCCATATCAGCGATAGATTTCCGTACCCTTCGATGTGATCCAGCTCATGCAGCGGGATTCGCACGATTCGCTCTAGACTCGGGATGCCGAGAGCGTGTCCAACAACGATCTCATAGTCATCGGGGTACAATTCCATCAAGCCCAGCTTGACGTCTGAAGCCGTGAATACGTCATAGACTTGTCCGATAACGGTGTTCAGCTGGGGAGACAATACGGCAGCGGTTACTTGGGAAGAATCGATCAATTGGAACCCATCGATCGGGTCGAATCCCAAGCGGATAAATGCTTGATCCAAGAAGCTCTCTCCGCCTAATATTTGCAGCTCTACCCCCGCTTCCGAGCAGCGTTCCTTCAGCAGGCTGACCGTCGATTCTGCAACCATCGGGTGCCCCGGAACGGCATAGATGATGTTCTCCTCCGGCAGCTCCCGCGCCTTCTCAAGCAGGCGGCGCGCGATCTCGTCATATACCTCTGGGAAGCTGTCATGCGCCTCATAGACGCTGTCGAACGTGGTGTAGCGAATCTGATGATCGCGCAGGAATTCCATTACCGGATGGTGCTCTGTGCGGACATATAGATGCTTAGCATCCTGCAGCAGCTGCCAGATACCAAGCGTGAGTTGAGTGTGATCGCCGGTTCCTAAGCCGACGACCGTCAGTTGACCGTTCATTGTATAAGCCTCCTATGGCGAAATCGATGTGATGTGAAGCCTAATTACTTAGAACGCGCCCAGCGGGCGGCCAGCGCGGCTAAGCGCGGGCCAATGCGCGGCACGGCGGCCCATTCCTCTGGCCGCACGATCTGAAGCCGCGCCGCGAGCGCTGCGAACAGCAGCGCGCCGAGCGGCACAGCCGCAAGCGTGGCGGCCAGCGCGCCCAAGCGGCCGCCTAATGGGGCGAATGCGGCGGCGATGAGCCATGCCGCGAGCCCCATGCCGGCGAGCGCCACAGCCAGGCGCAGCGGGCGCTGGAGCCATGCCGCGGCTGGCAGGCCGCCGTAGCGCGCCAATGCGCGGCTGTTAAGCCACGCCGCGGCAGTGAGCGCCGCCAGCCCCGACACGGCGGCGCCGTTAATGCCCCACATCGGCACGAGCGCGATGTTGAGGGCAATCTTGACTGCGGACGCCGCCAGCAGATTGAACGCTGGCGCCCGCAGTATGCCGACACCTTGCAGCATGGCGGTAGATACCGCCTGCACGGTGCCGGCCAAAGCCGTGCACGACACGAGCACGAAGGTCATCGTGCCCCTGTCGTCTGTGTACAGCGCCGTGTTGATCGGCCGGGCCAGCACAGCCAGGCCCACCGCAGCGGCGCTGCCAACGATCCAGGCCGTGCGCATCGCACCGGCCATGGTCGCGTACAGCTTCGTCTCCGCGCCGACGCGCTTCGCCTCCGCCAGTGCAGGCACGAGGCCGACCGCAAGCGAGGTCGCCACCATCGTGACAAGCTGCACCAGCGGCAATGCGCGGCTGTACACGCCAAACTCCACCATCGACTCCGCTTCCGTCAATCCAGATGCCGTCATTAAGCGCGGCACAGTAAAGACGTCCACTACGTTAACGAACGGTACTACAATCGCGCCGAGACAGATCGGGAGCGCCGTCCGTGCCAGTCGTTTCATCCAGTAGCCTTTACTCTTAACAGGATGATCACTCGATGCATCCTTAAGCCGTTCTACACCTTCTACCCGATCACGCTTGTGTTGTCGACCAAGGAGCGGCAATAGAATGAGCAGTCCGCATATACCGCCAGCAAATGAGCCGAAGGTAGCTCCAGCGGCAATCTGCTCATCGGCAGCCCCCTGCTTCGTCAACAAAACCAGCAGAACAATCATCACCGTAACTCGTGCAAATTGTTCCACCACCTGCGATACAGCTGTAGATACCATGTCGCCGCGTCCTTGCGAATAGCCGCGCAGCACCGCTGTTACCGGCACTACGAGCAGCGCGAAGGAAGAAGCCTGTATAGCGCTCGTCGTGAGTGAATTGCCGATCCAACGCGCTATGTCTGCCGAACCCGCATACATCAAGACAAAGCCAATAACACCACTCAGCCCCATCAAGAGGCAGCCTGCTTTCGTCATCTGAACAACACTGCGGTTATCCCCCAGTATTTCCAGCTCGGCAACAAGTCTTGCAACAGCAATAGGTATACCTGCTGATGCAATTGCTGTTAACAATACATAAAACGGGTATACCGTGTTATAAATACCAAATACGCCGTCTCCGCCAATATTTTGCAGCGGTATCTTCTGAATCGTACCCAGCAGCTTGGAGATGACAGTAGCCAACCCAAGCAAGAGCGCGCCATGTACGACTTGATTCGCGGCGCGCAGTTTACGCTCTGTCATTATCCACCACGCCTATCCGTTATCCTCTGCATATCGTCCCGTATTATAACACAACGCTTCAGCTTGTTTCACTCCAGCTCATATAGGTTAACGCTTGAGAATTGTTTGTCTGATGGCCTGCTAAGCAGCTCACGACTGAAATACACAAAAACTCCTTGTCCCTCAACATGTATGCGCACTACCGCACACCTGTATCAGGCAAGGAGTCTTTAGTAAGTAATAGGCTTTATTGTTCCATCTGCTTGCCAAGGAAGCCAGCAGCAGTCTCGGACATTTTTTGTTCCATGATTCCCATCTTAACGCTCTCGTCTTTGTTTAGCATAACGACTGTTCCGATTGGGTCTCCACCAGCAATGATTGGCGCAACTACGAAGGATGACAATGTTTCTGCGTTGTCTTTAACAATTTCATAAGAATTTGTGTTTGTTTCAACAACAGTTTTACGGTTGTCCATGCAGTTTTCGAGCAGCATGCCAATTGATTTATCCAGCATTTCTTTCTTGGATCCGCCAGCTACAGCAATTATAGAATCGCGGTCAGTAATTAGTGTGATGTTGCCTGTGCTTTCATACAACGATTCAGCGTATTCTTTTGCGAAGTCTCCCAATTCTCCGATCGGGGAGTATTTCTTCAAAATAATTTCACCGTCGCGATCAACGAAGATCTCAAGAGGATCTCCTTCACGGATGCGCAGTGTGCGGCGAATCTCCTTAGGGATAACTACACGACCAAGGTCATCAATACGACGGACAATACCAGTTGCTTTCATGTTAAGTTGCTCCACCTTCCATTGCTTATTTTGAGGATTGTTGAATTATCTGCGAAAAGGAGCGTGTCAGTTAAAAATGTTAAACTGACCATAGTATTCATCTAGCCCCAAATTCTTATACATCTCCTATATACGCATGTAAGTCGTTTGAGTTGCAAAAAATATCAAAATTCGACACTTACCGACAAAATTAGTGCAAAATTTTTTAAGATGCAATCTTTTCATGCAACTTGTGTGGAATATACAGGGAATATGTAACGTTTTAACGGCACCTCTTTTTACCCGCTATTTTAGCATCTTACTTTTTCAGGCGGCTTATGTATAGACTTTTTCTTGTTTTTTACCAAATTTGCCCCATTTCACATTTTTTGCATACAAATGTACACTGCACACGTACATTTTGCGCTTTTTTATTGTCATTATACACTAGAATATCTATGGTTTGTCACAAAGCCATTGTTCTTAACCTAATATGCCCTATTCTTAACATTCACAGTTATCAACTATTCGCCTTATTTCAACAAAAAACGACCCCTCCGCCTGAAACAGCGCAAGGGGTCGTTTTCTTTATGCCTATAGTTTATTTCTTATCTTCTGCAGCAGGTGCTTTTTCATCAGCAGGCTTGTCCGTTTTATCTGAAGACTTATCCGTTCCTTCAGTTGTCGATTTGTCTGCTGGCTCTTCTTTCTCTACTTTTGGAAGGTTAATTTCCTTGATTACTTTCTTCTCAAGGTCCTCTTCCATAAACTTGTTCATCTTCTCAGATGCAGCAAGTGTCTTAAGCGTTTCCTTCTCTGCATCTGTCAGACCTTCAAACGTCTTCTCTGTACGTTTTTCCACTCGCATAATGTGGTAGCCGTATTGAGTCTTAATCGGATCCGAAATCGTGTTCAACGGAAGCGTTAGTGCTGCTTCTTTGAACTCTGTTACCCATTTGCCAACGGGTGTATCTTCATAAAGGCCGCCTGTGCTTGCGTTGCCATCATCCGAGTATTCTTTGGCAAGCGTTGCGAAGTCCTCCCCTTTATCCAAACGAGCTTTAACTTCATTTGCACGCTTAAGGGCATCTTCTTCTGTACGCTCTTTGCCTTCTTTGTCCTTGAAGCCGATCAAGATGTGACGAACAGATGCCGTTGTCATATCTCGCTTGTTCTTCTCGAACTGTGCCTTAACATCTTCGTCAGTTACTTGCTTATTAAAGCTGTCGACCACTGTTAGAATACGAGCCATATAGTTCGTTACATCTTCATCCGTCAGATTCTTCTCTTTAATCAATTTCTTGTATTCATCTTCGCCGAATTGTGCCTTCATATCTTTAAGCTGCTTCTCTGCTTTATTCTTGCCCTCTTTTTTGGATTCATCAGGTGCATTGGCAGCCAAGTACTCATATGCAATCTGCTGTTTCACAAAGTATTCACGGAAATCGTCCATTGCGAGTAATTGCTCATACTCCGGGTAAAAGAGCAGCATGCTTGCTAATTCTTTATCAAATTCCTGCTGCGTGATTTCACCACCCTCATAAGTGGCAACGACTGTATTATCGCCAGTCGCGTTCGTATCATCTTTCTTGCCGCAGCCCGCCATAACTGTAACCGTCAGTATTAGCGTTAGCGCTACGATAATTCCTTTCCAGGAACGTCTTTTATTACTTTGCAACATTTTGCAATTCTCCCTTCGATTTAATCGCATCTTTCGCCCCTTGCATCAGTTGCTCCAGCTTCATCAATAGATTCATCGCATCGTAACCCCGCGCATTCAACTTTATTGGACCGTTTGCTTGGCGATCGATCGAGAATCTCTTGTCAATGTTAGCTGCAATTGCAGCTAACTTCTTGCGATCTAAACGTGACTCTGCAAGTGGATGAACCTTTAGCGACACATCATCACCACGCTGAGTTAGGGCCTCAATCCCATACTGCTTCGCGTACCATTTCAGTCGCGATACAGCTAGCAGCTGCAGCACTGCGAGCGGTGGTTCTCCAAAGCGGTCGATCAGCTCATCACGCAGCTCTTCCACTTCTTCCAACGACCCGAGACTGGCTACTTTTTTATATATTTCAATCTTCTGAATACTATCATAAATATAATCCGCCGGCAAATAAGCATCGATATTCAGGTCGATAAGCGTGTTCCATTCCTGTGCATCCTCTGTTACGACACCGTCTAGTTCAGCCTTGCGTTTCGATATTTCATCCGACAACATCTGAGAGTATAGATCAAACCCGACAGACGCAATAAATCCATGCTGCTCTGATCCCAGCAGGTTCCCTGCTCCACGAATAGACAGGTCGCGCATCGCAATCTTAAAGCCTGATCCCAGCTCCGTGAATTCCTTAATGGCTTGAAGTCGTTTCTCTGCTATTTCATTCAGCACTTTATCACGCTGGTACGTAAAGTAGGCATAAGCGATCCGATTGGAGCGACCTACTCGTCCTCTCAATTGGTAAAGCTGAGACAAGCCCATCTTGTCCGCATCATGTACGATCAGTGTGTTTACACTTGGAATATCGACGCCTGTCTCAATAATACTCGTACTAACTAGTACATCGTATTCTCCATCCAAGAAATCGAGTATTGCCCGTTCCAGCTCTTGCTCTGACATCTGACCGTGACCAACGGTCACGCGAGCTTCTGGCACAAGCGTCTTGATATGATCGGCTACTTGATGAATGCCTTGAACACGATTGTATAAATAATACACCTGACCTCCGCGAGCCAGCTCGCGCTCTACCGCTTCTCGAACTAGTGATTCACTGTGCTCCAGCACATACGTCTGCACAGGGAATCTATTCTCAGGCGGCGTTTCAATAACCGATAGGTCACGAACTCCGAGCATAGACATATGGAGAGTTCGAGGAATAGGCGTTGCGGTCAGCGTCAACACGTCGACATTCGTCTTAAGACGCTTGAGCTTCTCCTTATGGGTAACGCCGAATCGCTGCTCCTCATCGACGATAAGCAAGCCTAGGTCCTTGAACACGATATCCTGCGATAAGAGTCTATGTGTACCGATAACTACATCCACTAGGCCAGACTTTAGGCGTTTCATCGTCTCATTCTGTTCTTTACGCGTACGGAAACGGCTCAATACGCTAATGTTAAATGGATAATCCGCAAATCGCTCACGGAACGTCTCATAGTGCTGTTGAGCTAGAATCGTAGTCGGAACCAGAATCGCAACCTGCTTGCCTTCCATTACCGATTTGAAGGCGGCACGAATCGCAACCTCTGTCTTGCCGTAGCCGACATCACCGCATAATAAGCGGTCCATCGGACGCGGCAGCTCCATATCCTTCTTGATCTCATCGATCGCGCGTATCTGATCCCGCGTTTCGTGATACGGGAATAAGTCCTCAAACTCCTGCTGCTCAGGTGTATCCTTCTCGAAGGCGTAACCTGGAGATGTTTGACGCGCGGCGTAGAGCTTAATCAAGTCATCGGCAATGTCCTTGACCGACGCCTTGACCTTATTCTTAACTTTGGTCCACTCCGAGCCGCCAAGCTTATTAACTTTAGGCTCCTTCTCTTCTGAGCTGACATAACGCTGAATGAGATGCAGCTGATCTACAGGAACTGACAGCTTATCGCCGCCGGCATACAGAACATGCAAATAATCCTTATGAATTCCGTTGATCTCCAGTGTCCCGATTCCCATGTACTTGCCTATACCGTGATTCTGGTGGACGACGTAATCGCCGACTTTAAGCTCGGTATAGCTGCGAATACGTTCCGCATTATCGATCTTGGCATCAGAACGACGAGTCGTCTTCCGCTGCTTCGAGGAGAACATCTCCGACTCCGTGATGACAACCAGATGCACCGACGGCAGTTCAAATCCGCTCTGCAAGTTGCCATTCATAATCTTAGGCTCCGGAATCTGATAATCCTGAAGCACGCGACGAATACGTTCGACTCGCTCGTCACCGTTCGCCAATATTATGACGTTGGCGTTGCCTTTCTTCCAGCGCTCCATCTCAGACTTCAGCACGTTCATCTGACCGTGGAAGTTCTGCATCGCGCGGCACATGACATTCACGATGTTCTGCGGCTGGGTATGCGGTACTTGGCGCAGGAAGAGCGCCATAAACACGGTCTGGAATGGACGCTTGCCCATCGCTTCCTCTACTGTCTTGCCAAGCGAAAGCATCGGCAGTGACTTGCCGTGCTGCAGCAGATGCGTGTTCCATTCCGCCTCATCCCGCTCTAACTGCTTTGCTGTTTCCAATACGCGTGCAGGCTCATCTACCACAAGCAGTGTATCTTCAGGCATATAATCATATAAAGTGTGCTTCTCCGGATAGAGAAGCGACACGTATTTGTACATGTCATTAAAATACGTATGTCCGCGCAGTCGATCGATTTCCTGATGGATCTCCTGACGCAGCTTATCCTTCAGCTGACGATCACTCATCTTGGCCAGCTGCTCATCCAATCGCAGCACAGCTTCGTCTGCTGCGTGTGTGAATCTGGCCGAGTCAGCAATCATCTCCTTGGCAGGAGTAATGACAAGGCGTTCCAGCTTCTCTAACGAGCGCTGATCCGCCGGATCAAATGATCGAATGGAATCCACCATATCATCGAACCATTCCACTCGATAGGCCACATCAGATGTGTAGGGATATATATCGATAATCCCGCCGCGAACACTCATTTCCCCGCGTGATTCCACACGTTCGGTACGCTCATAGCCGAGCGCTATCATCCGCTCCAGGAATTGCTGCAGCGGAAACTCCTCATCTACAGCGATTGGCAGCTCAGCCTCCGCCATAATATTGCGCGCAGGCAAATAGCGCCGCAGCCCTGCATACGGCGTGACAACGATACCGCGGAATCCCTTAGCCAATCGAGTCAGCGCGTCGATTCGCTGTGCAATAACTTCTGGGCTGGATATAGCGGACTCCGCCGCTACCAGCTCATTAGCCGGATATAAGATGACCTGATCCGGAGCAAGGCATTCCTGTAAATCTTCTGCTACTTTTTGAGCGGAGAACATATTATGTGTAACGGCTAGCACCGGACGTTTGAGATCTTGCGACAGTGCAGCTATCATCACTTGACGTGCAGATCCAGATAGACCTGAGACGAGCTGCTCTTTCATCCCTGCGCGGATGCCCGCAGAGATAGACTCTATATCGCGTTCCGCGGATAATGCTTGCATAAGTGCGTTTAACAAGGATTGGCACCTCTTTCATACGAGTTCGGAAATAGTGAATTCCGAGGTGTTACGGAAAACCATGAATCTCACAAATTCGTGCAAGTCTCCTTAAGAGACTCAGCCTCATATCTTCATAACATAAACCTCTAACACGAAACCATCTGATGTGACGATTTCTGCTTAGAGGTTTACATGTATTATACCTTAGCTGACAAGAGCCGCGGTCACAAATAAGCCTCGGCATCTGAGCCAAGGCTGCCATTAACGAAGTCGGGCCTCACATGATATGCAATCTATTGCAGCGGAGAAGCTAATCCCGCTAATTCTGGATTGTTGGCGTAAGCTTCCGCGCAATAATCACATGTCATTCGAACGGTTATATCTCCATTGGCATGATTGCGAACATAATGCTGACGTTCTTCGACCGTTAGCTCATCGAATCCCAACCGCATCTCATCGCGTTCCATGCCTTCGATGCGCCCAATTAACGTGTGACAGTGCTTACAGACATAATTCACAGACATGTATATGCCCCCTAACGAAGGATTATACCGTCTAGTATATCCGTCCCTTACCAATGTTAGCCTGATTAACCGTTAAATTTGGCCATGGTTTGTTCGAAGGTGTGGGTTAGGGAGAACTCTACCGCATCACACGTGCGTTCAATGGCTTGCTGAACCGGGTCACGGTCTGATTTGGAAAACGCTTGCAGAACATAATCAGAGATGTCTCGCCCTGGAGCAGGCCGTGAAATGCCTAAGCGAACTCGATTAAATGATTGCGTTCCGGTATGCTGGATAATAGACTTGATCCCATTATGTCCCCCTGCACTGCCTTGATATCGCAAGCGAATCTTGCCAACTTCTGTATCCATATCGTCATACAGCACGATCAAGTCGTCCAAGCTTGCTTTGTAGTAATCCATGAATGCTCTTACCGTTTCCCCAGACAGATTCATATAGGTCATCGGTTTAATCAGCACCACTTTCTCTGTTCCAACACGTCCTTCACCAACAAGGGCCTTGCATTTGCTGTCGCGTACGCTTATGTTAAAACGATCCGCCAGCTCATCAATAGCCATAAATCCTATGTTGTGGCGCGTGGATGCGTATTGAACGCCTGGATTACCCAAGCCAACTATCCACTTCAATCTTACCTCTCCTCTCTGCTCCTTATAGCCCGCAGGTATAGGCAATGCCGATAAGGGTTACATCTGCAAGCCTGTAGTTTGCAGATGTAACCCTGTGTTTATGCAGAAACCGGACACAAAGGTCCGGCTTCCTCTATTCTTATTACTCGATCTCGAACAATTTACTGATGGACACTTCTTCGTGAACCCGAATGATTGCTTCACCCATAAGTGGGGCAACCGACAGTGTATGAATCTTACTTGAAGGATTCGGATGCTTCACTGGAATGGTATCAGTGATGACAACTTCTTTAAACGGGGATTCTTCCAGACGCTGCATCGCAGGACCGGACAATACCGCATGTGTACAGCAAGCATACACCTCTTTAACACCGTATTCGACCAATGCATTGGCACCCAATACGATTGTTCCCGCAGTATCGATGATATCGTCAATAATAATCGCCGTTTTGCCTTTAATATCACCAATAATGTTCATAACTTCACTAACATTCGGCTCTGGGCGACGCTTGTCAATGATCGCAAGTGGAGCATTTAAGAAATCTGCTAATTTGCGTGCGCGTACTACCCCGCCATGGTCTGGTGATACGACTACTACATCTTCCATCTGCTTGGAACGGAAATACTGCGCCAGTATTGGTACACCAAGTAAATGGTCTACCGGAATATCAAAGAATCCTTGAATTTGCGTCGCATGCAGGTCCATTGCGATGACACGATGTGCGCCGGCTGTCTCAATCAGGTTAGCTACCAGCTTTGCCGTAATCGGATCACGGGATCTCGCTTTACGGTCTTGACGAGCATATCCGTAGTAAGGAATTACAACGTTAATGCTCTTCGCTGAAGCGCGTTTCAGCGCATCAACCATAACGAGCAACTCCATCAAGTTGTCGTTTACTGGATCACATGTAGATTGAACGACGTATACGTCGCAACCGCGAACGCTTTCGTTCAGTTTAATCTGAATTTCTCCATCACTAAAGCTTGTAGTTACTGAGTCTCCCAATGGTACACCGATATAATCTGCGATTTGCTGCGCTAATTTCGGATTGGAGTTACAAGTGAATATTTTCAACTTGGAATCACAATACGTCATAATAGTTGTTTACCCTCCGTGCTGGTTCATGTTCATCATTAGTTTGTTCAAGAATCCTAGATGGTGTTGGTTATTCAATTATTACGTTTCGTTCTGCTCGCGTTCTTTCTTCGCTTTTGCGCGTGTTCGAATCTTCTCGCCATAGCCTGGCTTGTTGACTTGCCGCTCTCGAGCAATGGCAAGATCATTGTCTGCAACATGGTGCGTAATTGTAGAACCAGCAACGACATAGGCGCCTTGGCCTATCTGGACAGGTGCGATCAGATTGACATTGCTGCCGATGAAAGCATTGTCCCCAATTTCTGTAACGGACTTATTATATCCGTCATAGTTAACCGTTATCGCTCCACAGCCTACATTTACATTTTTGCCCACTTTTGCATCTCCGATATAACTAAGATGCGAGACTTTCGAATGGTCGTCAATCAAAGCATTCTTCACTTCAACGAAGTCGCCAATCTTCACATGACTGCCAATACGCGCTCCAGGTCGCAAATAGGCGAACGGACCGATCGAACTGTCCGGACCTACTTCTGCTTCCAAGAGGACAGAGCTGGTAATCGCAACGCGGTCTGCCAGCTTGGAATCCGTGATATCCGCATTCGGACCGATGACACAATCCGAACCGATCACTGTATTGCCGCGCAGTATCGTACCCGGATACAATACGGTATCCGAATCGATGATGACCCCTGCTTCTACATAAGTTGCTGCAGGATCAACAATCGTCACGCCATTCAGCATATGACGGCGGTTGATACGCAAGCGCATCAACTTCTCTGCTTCAGACAATGCCAACCGATCATTTACCCCGATCGATTCTGCTTCATCCGGTGTGCAGAAGGCTTGAACCAGTTCACCTTGCGCTTGTAGGATTCCAATGACATCTGTTAAATAATACTCTTGCTGAGCATTGTCATTGGTCACTTGATTCAGCGCTGCAAATAGTTTGGCGTTATCGAAGCAGTAAGTTCCTGTGTTGATCTCTCTCACTTGCTGTTCGGCAGCCGATGCATCCTTCTGCTCGACAATTTTCAAGACCGAACCATTATCAGCTCGAATAATCCGCCCATAACCTTGCGGTTGTTCCAGTTCTGCCGTCAAAATCGTCGCCGAAGCGTGCGCCTTCTCATGCATTTCCATAAGCTGTGATAGGGTCTCAGATGTTACGAGAGGCGTATCTCCACAGATAACAATTGTCGTGCCTTGTTCACCGTCAAGAAGCGCCTTTGTCTGCATGACCGCATGACCTGTCCCTAACTGTTCCGCTTGCAACACGAATTCCGCACGGCTTCCCAGATATCCTTGTACCGCTTCGGCACCATGACCGACAACTACTACTGTGTGCTCGATGTTAACCTGCTCCACAGCATGAAGTACATGTCCTACCATAGGTACACCACATACGGGATGAAGCACTTTGTACAGTTTGGACTTCATTCTTTTGCCTTGTCCAGCGGCTAGCACAATGGCCATTCTCTTCAAAGTGTCCGACCTCCTGCTACTTTACTCCATAGATGAATATATCTCATTATGAACAAAAAGAAAAGAGAGCCACCATGTATTGGCTCTCTTTCTTTGTAACCCCAGTGATTTCCTTATTAAGCGCCCTCTTCAATAATGTCCTCATCTGTGGCGGCACGCTCATATTCAGCCAGTACCGCGGCTTGAATCTTCTCGCGAGTTGCAGAAGAGATAGGGTGAGCAATATCTCGGAATTCGCCATCTGGCGTACGCTTGCTTGGCATAGCAACGAACATGCCGTTGTTGCCGTCAATAACACGGATGTCATGAACTACAAACTCGTTATCGATTGTGATCGATGCGATCGCTTTCATTCTGCCCTCAGTGTTGACGCGGCGGAGTCTAACATCAGTAATTTGCACGTGTGTTCACCACCTTTTTCCATTCAAGACTTGGTGTAATATTCCACACGCGCAATTGATTTCCTTCTTTATTTTTAACTGAAATAAAATTTTTTTGAACTTTTTATGTCTAAATTAGTACGAATCGACAATGTTCGATTTACTTCGTAGCAATCAATTCAATTTCGACAAAAACATCTTTAGGCAATCGAGCTACTTCCACTGTGGATCGAGCAGGTTTATGAGCGCCGAAGTAGGAATCATATATCGCATTAACTTGCGCAAACTGATTCATATCCTTCAGAAATACTGTTGCTTTCAACACACGATCCAACGAAGAACCCGCTTCACTTAATACTGCCTGCAAGTTGCGAAACACTTGATGGGTCTGTTCCTCGATTCCGCCTTCGATAAGAGTTCCCTCTGGCGTGAGCGGAATCTGACCTGATGTCAATATCAATTCTCCGAATATTACCGCTTGCGAATAAGGCCCAATCGCTTGTGGAGCATCAGTCGTCGCTACGATCTCAATTGGTTTCGTCATGCTGCAGCCTCCCTCGATAATAAGAAAATAGGGCTGGCAACGTTCATCGTTAACAGCCGCTTTATCCGTTTACACCTGCATCTAGCCTAAATGATCAAAATAATTGCCCGGCTTAACTGTCATTTGACGCGTGCGAGCATCGACTGTACCGACACGCACCAAGGAAACGTAGTCATGAAGCAAGCGTTCGTCACTTGGAACATCCTCGGACTCCAGCAAGACGCCAACGCCCGCTACTGTCGCGTTGAATTCATGCAGCAGGTCGATCATACCGTTAATGGTACCGCCAGCACGCATGAAGTCATCTACAACCAGCACGCGTGAACGCTCTTTAAGAGCTCTTCTAGCCAGCGTCATCGTATGAATGCTCTTCTGTGATCCCGAAACATAATTAATGCTTACTGCGGAGCCTTCTGTTACGACATGGTCGCGACGCACTAATACAACTGGCAAATTCAGATGCGCAGCCGCTGCATAAGCAATTGGTATTCCTTTCGTTTCAACCGTCATGACGACATCGATGTCACGACCAGCGAACGCTGACGCAAACATCTTGCCGACTTCATTCATTAGGCTAGGCTGACCCAAGATGTCGGTTACATAGTAATAACCGCCAGGCAGCATCCGATCCGGTTGGACTAGCTGCTCGCATAGATCCTGGATGGTTGGCAGCGCCTTCTGCGGATTGCACTTCGGAATATACTTCACTCCGCCGGCAGCCCCTGCCAATGTCAGCAATTCACCTGTTTCTTCGCTCTCGCACACCTCTTTAATAATAGCCAAGTCTTCACTAATCGAAGACTTCGCCGCTCCGTACTGTTCTGCAAAAGTGGTGAGCGAAATGAGCTTGTGTGGATTTGACATCAGATACTGTGTCATATCCACCAACCGCGCACTTCGCTTTAATTTTTTCATATGTTTTCCTCGCTCAAATCCGAATATTATCAACGTAATATTACATTAATGTACGTCAATTATCAAGTTTTTCACGTTTTTAATCACTTGATATTCGGTTATTTACCTGTCATTCCTATATTCGCTTCCTGCTATACCCTAGCCGCTGCGAAGTTAGGTCAGCATTCGCACCGCATACACTTCTTTGCAGAAACCGCGAAGCCCATTATATATTCGAGCGATCTTGGATTCTTTGGACACAAGTCCAAACACCGTCGGACCGCTGCCTGACATCAGAACACCGTCCGCTCCGAGACGAATCATCGCCTCTTTCAGCTGCTGTACCTCAGGGTGCATAGGCAGAGTCACATCCTCCAGCACATTGCCTAACGATTGGCAGATGCCTGTAAATGACTGATCCTCGATAGCCTTGCGCATGTCAGCTAATGAAGGATGGTTCGGAATACGGTTGGCTCTCAGCCTGCCGTACACATCGGCTGTGGACACATTGATCGGCGGCTTAGCCAGCACGACCCAGCATTGAGGCGGATTCACGATATGCTCGAGCTTCTCGCCGCGGCCTGAGGCGATTGCTGTACCGCCTGTCACGCAGAATGGCACATCTGAACCTAGCTCCGCGCCAAGTAATTGAAGCTCTTCATCGGAGATGTTCAGCTGCCATAAGCGGTTCAGTCCGCGCAGTGCAGCCGCCGCATCGCTGCTGCCCCCTGCCAGCCCTGCCGCAACAGGTATCTTCTTGTCCAAATGAATATAGACGCCTTTTCGGACATCATAACGCTCTTTGATTAATCTAGCCGCCTGAAAGGCCAAGTTCTTCTCGTCCAACGGTATGTAACCAGCTTGGCTGGAAATGATAATCGTGTCACGCGGCAGTTCTTCCATTTCCAATCGGTCCGCTAAGTCGACCATGGTCATGACCATCTCAACCTCATGGTACCCGTCCTCACGCTTGCGCAGCACGTCCAGCATCAAATTAATCTTGGCTGGTGCTTTCTCATATACTTTCACTGGCTATTCACCTTCTTTACCCTATGAATCGCTTCCGTTATTATAGCAGACTATTATACCCAAGTCATTCGTAACGGACATAAACGCGAAGCGCTTCGATAAGTATTCACAAGTGCTTTAACGGGACCACAGAATCGACATCCGGTTTCGGAATATAGAAATAAAGCGAATCCGCTCTCTTCAGCGGAAGAGGCGATTCGCTGTTTAGTACTTTAACCACAAGTTAAGGCTTGCGAGCAGCAGCCTGCTCTGCCATCTGAATAGCTCGCTTCACCATATTACCTGCATCCTTGGCTTTAATGGCGCCCCAGCCTTCCTTCTCGACCGTGTCATAGAAGCCAAGGTCCTTTGCCAATTCGTACTTTAAATCCTCAGACATCACACTGCGTCTACGACGACTCATAGTTAGCCTCCTTTAAGCTTATGGATAGCCGTTAGTTAACAGCCACTGCGACCTGCGATCGCTATTGTCTCATCCAAGTAATCCAAATGAAATACTGCTGTCTTTTGCTAACCAATTTAGGGTCGATTGAAATGTATTAATGACCATAACTGCGGCTTATTAAACGATCCCATACTTAATGTGCGCACTAAAACGATCCTTATACGTCAGTACAGCTTTCCCATAACATAGCGAGCCTAAGGCTTCAATCAGCATAACCAGAAAAAAAAGCAGCCCCGAAGGACTGCTCTCAAGTGAATCATTAACCGCGAATGTACTCAATCTTTAATTCACCGTTATCTGCGCAGACGGTAACCTCAACGGATTCCGTCAAAATATCTGCATAGCTGTAGGAAACACGTTTAAATGCATTCTGTTCCTCGTCCAGCTTAACAATAAAAACTGAAGGGTAGGTTTCTTCCAATACGCCTGTGCGTTCGATCGTCTTGCGGCGACCTCCATTGGCACGAAGCAGGATCTTCTGACCGACATGCGGTTCGAGACATCGTCGTATTTCAAATAGCGCATTCTTTGCCATTTCAACTACCACCTCTTTCCTAATCCATTATAGCTAGTTCCAGAGGTTTTGTCAAATCAAATAAATAATTATAACAATAAGACAATTTATGTGTCAATTCATTTTTTTATATAATTTTTTAGATTGTCCATACGCGCTGAAAATTATGCAATATCATGAAATATGTTCAAAAATAAGCTCATCTGATGACGAAATAACAAAAAAACGGCCGCAGCATGCGACCGTTCATTTACAAACCCCTATAAATCAATGCTCGGTGTTACTGTCAAGGTAGCTAAGTCCTTCCACTTTGGCATTCCGAGCCGGTGGCTTCCCCTCGTCTCAACCCCGCCTAGACCTTCCATCCCCGTCATCGTATGCGGAGCAATATCAGCGATCTGAACCGTATCCTTAATCGAAGTGTAAGCTGCTTTAGCCGCAACATACACCGGGTCGAGTGCGTGAATCATGATGCGGCCTGGGGAACTGGCGAAGTTGGCGCCCTCCAGCAGAAGCGCTTCAAAATGAGACTGGCACGCGCCCGCTACGATTGTCAGCATATCAAGATGCTGCACATACTGTCTTGCCGCTTTCACCGCATTTACGAAGTTCTGAGAATTTTTATAGCTCTGCAAACTGTGCAGATCCCTGTTCTTCAAATTTTTATATACGCCATCATGCCCAGTGATGACAATAATATCCGGCTTCACTCGCGGCAGCAAGCGCGCAACCGCGTCAGACATATTCATCTCACGCACATAATGACCTTCCGCCGGCACACGAAGCTGATTGTAGACCGCCATGCTCTTCTGCAAGTACAAGGGGTCTCCGTCCAAATGCAGCACCTTTCCAGGCATTTCAAATGTGGACGCCTCATTCATAGCTCCAGGAGGATGAAATTCTGCGATACGACGCTCTGACTGACGCCTGCAATGCTTCTGCAGCGCTTCTACCGACTTCACCATCTTGATATGCGCTTGTTTGGACCTGCGCTTAATCGTCGCTTCTGACACATTCACAAGATCGGACAACGGCGAGTCCGCCATCAAGCGGTAATCGGTCCCCTTAATAATGCTCATATCCTGAACAATATGCTCGATCCGGAATGTGATGTCGCCGCCATACGACTTTCGGACAACCAACTCTCCCACTCTCATAGGCGTTATCACCTCTTGACTATCGTATGGGCTTGAGGTGGGATTGGTGTCTAATTATCATGATTAGTCATTAGCTTTCGTGGCATATGCTTGATGTATGGCGTCACTCAGGCTCGCATACTCCTGCAGGGACAGCGTCTCCCCGCGTCGTGATGGATTGATCCCAACACGATCTAGAGCCGCCTGCAGCGCTTCAACACCGATGTCATTACCATAGCGCGCCTTCAGATTATTCCACAGCGTCTTGCGGCGTTGTGCAAAACCAGCCTGTACCACTTCAAAGAATCGCTGTTCATCCATTACCTCAACAGGAGGCTTCTCACGTACTTTAAGACGTATAACCGCTGAATCCACATTTGGCTGTGGAATAAATACCGTTCCAGGAACCGTACATACAATCTCCGGTTCGCTGTAATATTGAACCGCGATGCTCAAGCTTCCGAATTCCTTGCCGCCAGGCTTGGCTGCCATGCGTTCGGCAACTTCCTTCTGAATCATAACCACGATATTTTTCAGGGGCAATCGTTCTTCCAACAGCTTCATCATAATTGGAGTCGTAACGTAATAGGGGAGGTTCGCTACTACGCTGACCTTCTCAATCGAATGGAAGCAGTCCGCAAACAGTTGTTTGAGGTCCACCTTCAGTACATCGCCGTGCACCACGTTTACATTTGTATAGGGCTCCAGTACGTCATCAAGTATAGGAATAAGCCTCTGATCGATTTCTACAGCGGCTACGGAGCCCGCTAGACGAGCTAACTGTTCTGTTAAGGCACCTATCCCCGGTCCTATCTCCAGAGCCCCAGTATGTTCGTCCAGCTCGGCTGCTTGCACGATCCGCCGCATGATGTTCATATCGATCAGAAAGTTCTGACCCAAGCTCTTCTTAAAGGAGAAACCGTGCTTGCGTATAATTTCCTTCGTCCGCGACGGCGTGGCAATATCCATTGCGCCTTTTGTCATGATTAGTCCTGCCTTCCTCTAACATCTATATCTCATACCAGTCACATGCGTAATGCTTATGTGTTATTGTCGTTCATTACGATCGAGCTCACTCAATTCTTGCAATGCATGCTCAAATTCCTCACGAGTAATCTGAAAGGCTGTGCATCGCTTCAAGAATTGCTTCGCATTGCAGTATCCGATCCCTAATAACTCACCTAGCTTCATTCTGCGTTCTGATGAGCCCTCAAGCGCTGTTAAACCCGCTGCAATGAGATCGCTCCAGGTGAGCACTGCACCTTCCGGTGAGGGCATCTCTGTACGTACATTCGCCAAAGCCTGTCTGATTGCCTCAGGGGACGCATTCTCCACTCCGATGTCACCCTTCGCCAACGCTTCCCGCTTCGTTATAAACGCATGCTTGCAGCCCGGAACGCGCCCTGCAATCGCCTTGCGAATCCGTTCGCCTGGGAAGTCGGGATCCGTAAAGATAATAACCCCTCGCCGTTCCTGCGCAATAGCAATGCGCTTAAACGTCATTTCGTTCAAAGCAGATCCGCCGGTCTCGATCGTATCGGCTTCTACTGCTCGCTTGATGGCAACCGTGTCATCTCGACCTTCTACCACGATTACTTCTCGGATCACTGCTGACCACCCTTTCTATGCCCTGACCGAGCTGTATGAAAAAACACAAAAGAAGAGGGGGATCCCCTCTTCTTAGCATGACATAAACAGTTATGAATTACTATATCATAAGTACACAGCCGCAATCTACCTCGAGTATGTCCGAACCGACGGCTTAGTTGGCCTCTGGTTTAACAGGACCGATAACATAAACCGTGTTTCCTTTTTTGCGCCCAAAACGTTTTACTTCCTTGGAACTGTCATAATAGATATCGACGATTTTTCCTTTGACGGCACCGCCCGTGTCTTCCGCACGGTAGAAGCCATAACCTTCGATATATACCCACCAGCCAAGAGGTATCACATCGGGGTCTACAGCAATCGTTCGACCTTCAGTAACCTTGGTTCCGGATGCTGTCTTCGCCCCTGGGGAGCCCTTCTCTTCTGTATAAGCAGTCAACTGCACATTAGTAAGTTTCTTTTTGTAGTCAAAGCCCATATCGTCCTTTACCTTCTGCTCGGTATCATGGCTCTTGGCTGACAATACCGCAACTTCCGGCTCCTTCTTCGTACCGTAAGCAACAACCTGGTCAACTTGCTTGGCTTGAACTGTCTTGCCAACCATCTGCGAAAGAACAAGCTTGCCATCTTCATAAACCTGCTCGATCTGCTGTACGACTAGACCATTTTGACCCTTCTTAACCGTCTTGGTTGAACCTTTTTTCAGATTCGGATCAGCTTGCTTTACAACTTGAAACGGAACTTCAACTGGGCGCTGTACAATATCCTTGGTCACACGGACCACTTTGATGCCCATATCAGACTTTATAGCTGTGTCTACGCTTGGATACACTTTGTCCATCTCGGTCAACGAGACATTAGCCTCATCCAAGACATGCTTCACATCGTACTCTGTCGTGTACAATGTTTTCGTTTGTCCGTCTACCGTTAAATGAACAGGTTCCGCGCGATCTATGATGATTTTAGTTCCGTCTTCTACTTCTGCTGTAAGCTCCACTGATACTTCATCATGTGTTCCTACGGTAATCGCGTGCTCATCCAAAACCTCGCGTACCGTATCCTGTCTCGTTTCAAGCTTCATCAACTGCCCGTCGACGAATACTGATACCGTATTCTTCGAGTAGCTGAAACCGACCAGGACACTGACTACTGTTATAGCGATAGCAACTACAGCAATTACTGAAATAATTCGCACATTTTCATGCTTCCACTGCATTGCGAGTGACTTGCTGGATGATCGGGGATCATGGGGTTCGTTGTTCACGATGTTTCCCATTTCTCGGTCCTCCTTCATAGTCCCGCCGTCAAGAATGCTGCATGATTGCTTCTGACGCGACTATTGGTGATATGATGTTGAACAAGCTTGTGCCGGCTTGTTCTTCATACCAACCCCAGTAACGGTTCCTTCCTCACCTTTGCTTCTTCTAACCTATGAATAGGTTAGCACGATTATGCGAGTTTCTATTACTCACAGTCTCGGAGCTGATAAAAACGAAAAGAAGCCTAACTTAAGAGGATTCTCTCTTATGGCTTCTTAGATGACCCAAACAGACAACCCATTTAGGACTCAAGACGAGGACCTCTCTCCATACGCTTGCGAGGTTAGCTGTCGGGTTCGGGCGCTGAGAGTCGCCCTATCCGTTCGAACCGGCTCATGGCTCGGTCGCTCGGAACTCACCCCTAGGATACACTCCGCATCGGTGTGGCACTGACCGATGGCATGTGGTTCCCCCGCTCTCTTGTTTCAGAGACTCAGCGTTACTGGTTGGTTGGAACAATATTCAAGTTCAATCGAACTTCTGTGAGTCATCATATCGTGTTTATTACAAAGTTGTAAAGATCGAATCAATTTCGTTTTTCGGTAAAAAGGGTTAAAATAAAGTTACATTCGGCCGTTTTGATAAAGAAATCCATTTAAATTTTGGCGTAGAACTTTATATCACCTGTTTTTCTTCGTTTTTCAACGCATGTCAAAACATGTAAGGGCGTTGTCGGTCGTTTTTTTGCAAAATTCTTCAAAATCTAACTCTTTTATTCCAGCTGCTTCCTCTGCTACAAGACGTACATAAGCAGATTCATTTCGCTTTCCACGATATGGATGAGGTGTCAGATAGGGACTGTCCGTTTCAACCAATAAGCGGTCCATCGGTACTTGCTTCAAAACTTCCTTAGGCTGCTTGGCATTCTTGAATGTGATCGGGCCTCCAAATGAAATATAAAACCCCATATCCATACACATCTTCGCTGTTTCCCAACTGCCAGAGAATGAGTGCATGATGCCGCCCACATCCTTCGCTTTCTCTTCACGGAGAATGCGTATCACATCTTCATGAGCATCCCGGTTGTGAATGATGATTGGCATCTTCAGCTCACGGGCCAGACCAATCTGCTGGCGGAATACTCGCTGCTGAACATCCTTAGGGGAAGTGTCCCAATAGTAATCAAGTCCAATCTCACCGATGGCAACAACCTTCTCATGTTCAGTCAGCTTTGCTATCCAATCGATATCGGACTTCTCCATTGTAATAGCATCCGTCGGATGCCAGCCAACTGCCGCATATATAAATGGGTACTTCTCAGCAAGTTCCATTGTCGTAGGAATCGTTTCTCGATTAAAGCCCACGTTTACCATGCGAGTTACGCCTTGTTCCACTGCGCGAGCAATGACCAGTTCGCGATCTTCATCAAATGCTTTATTATCCAAATGCGTGTGTGTGTCAAATATCATGCTCACTTGCCCCTTCCATTTCCCTCATTAACAGACTTCGAATTGATGGCGACAGCTCATTGGCTAATGATCTGATCTTATCCATTGGGAAGTATATAACATATTTGCCGCGGTGGATTCCGCTAATAGAACGGATAATATCGGAACGCTTAGACAGCTCCACCAATTGCTGATTACGATCCAGCAGCATAATGTGCTGCAGGGTCGGCTCCTCCCCTGACCGATACACATCGTACGGCTTATCCGTGGGGGAGTCAAACCATAGATCATAAGCAGGATCTAAGCCGATTCTGCGCCATTCCTGTTCCAGCTCTTCGCAAAATGACTGATCTAATCCATCTACCTCTACATATTTATACAATTTACGTTCCATAAATCGTTGGCACAAGTCTGCAAGCCGCTCATCCTTCTCCTGCATCCATTGTGAGAACATTGCTTGAACAAATGCTTCATCTAATTGAACATATTGTGACGCTGTTATTCTTCCCTCAAATAAAGCATCTAGCGGAGGCAAGAAATAACGAAACTCATATCCATCGTGATACAGTTCGGTCGCTCGTCTGAAGATGAGTCGCAATAACAGCTCAGAGCTGCGTGTAACTGGGTGGAAATACACCTGCCAGTACATCTGATATCGTGACATTAAGTAATGCTCTACAGCATGCATTCCGCTCTCCTTCACCACGATACGATCCTTATAAGGCCTTAACATGCGCAGAATACGATCCAAGTCAAAGTTGCCATAATTGACACCTGTAAAATAAGCATCCCGCAGCAAATAATCCATGCGATCGGCATCCAGTGGGCCCGATACTAGATTCACGACAATAGGCTTGTCATAAGTCTTTTGGATAATAGAAGCAACTCGTTCAGGGAGTGAGGGATCTTTACGCGCCAGCACCCGATTGATCTCAGAATCTCCACTAATAATGCGGCATGTCCAATCCTCATGATGTACCCCAAACGCTTCTTCAATCGAATGAGAGAACGGTCCATGTCCAACATCATGAAGCAGCGCGGCGCACATCGTGACGAGCCCTTCTTCAACTGGCCAATCCTCATACTGATTCCGCTCAAACTGAGATATGATACGCCTAGTTAACTCATACACCCCGAGCGAATGCGAGAACCGACTGTGTTCAGCACCATGAAACGTAAGATAAGAAGTGCCTAACTGTCGAATACGACGCAGCCGCTGAAATTCTTTCGTATTGATAAGCTCCCATATGGTTCGATCTTGAACATGGACATAATTATGAACAGGATCTTTAAACACCTTTTCTTCGCGCAGCATAATCCACCCCTCCTCAAATCCATAATAGTTAAAAACTTCTACTTTTCCTTGACTTTTCGACATAATTCTCATTTTCCATATATATGAAATCAGTGTATTAAAATATATTAATATGTAATTATATACTTAATAAAAATAGATATAATACCTTATTTTACTATATTATGGAGGAATCAGGGCGAATAACATGCATTTTATATGAAATCACCCATTAATTAGCACCCTCTCAATCTACATTTTAGGTTGACTATTTTGGGAATGGTTGGTACCATAATAGACAATAAAACATAGAATAATGTCGAAACATGACATAACGCAAATCAGAGGAGTGGGATTAACTATGATGAAGTCCACAGGTATCGTCCGTAAGGTCGACGAACTTGGCCGCGTCGTCATTCCAATTGAACTTCGCCGTACATTGGGTATTGGCGAGAAAGACGCTTTGGAAATTTACGTCGACGGTGAGCGCATTATGCTCAAAAAATATGAGCCAGCATGCATCTTCTGCGGCAATGCAGAGAGTGTTACATACTTCAAAGGAAAAATTGTTTGTCACGAATGTGTATCAGAAATTCCACAACCTGTGACAAATTAAAAAATATAGTATATAATAGCATTATTCGAATTTGTTAATTCTAACCTTTTAATATCTTCCTTGACGCCTTCATGGTTATGAACCCAACCATGAAGGTCCTTTTTTTTATATAAACCTCTGTACTGCTTGCCAACTTAACTCCTCTGTGAGTCCTATTCCTCTTCACTCTTCGCTCTGTGCAGCCAACAGCTCTTGATATACATCTCGTTTGGATAATCCTCGATCCTTTGCCGCCTGCTTCATGGCGTCCTTCTTAGACATCCCTTCCGACGCTTCATATCGCGCAACATGCTCTGCTATAGATAACCCGCTCCACCAGATTTCATCCTGCACATTCAACAGATATTCTTCCGTCGCGCCCTCGATCACGATACAACACTCGCCTAATGGGGGCTCAGCTTCATAGTACGCTATGCATTCCGACACCTTGCCGCGCACGAACTGTTCATAACGCTTCGTTAATTCCCTTGCTACCACAACTCGTCTGTCGCCTAATACCTCGCCGATTCGATCAAGTGTCTTGATCAACCGATGAGGGGATTCGTAAAGTAGAATAGATCCTTGCACCCGCTTCACGGAATCAAGGACTTCGTCAATTGACTTCCGATCTCGAGGCAAGAATCCGATGAACATAAACTGGTCCGTAGGCAGTCCAGATGCAATAAGTGCGCTCAGCGCAGCATTAGCTCCTGGTACTGGAATAACCGGAATTTCCGCTTCCACAGCTAGCTGAACGAGATCTGCTCCTGGATCAGAGATAGCGGGCAAGCCTGCATCGCTCACCAGAGCAATGCGCTGACCTTCCTGCATCAAGCGCACTAATTCGGGGCCGCTTGCCCGTTTGTTATGTTCATGATAGCTGTACAGCTTCTTGCCTTGGATATCGAAGTGAGTCAGCAGCTTCCTCGACTGTCTCGTATCCTCCGCCGCAATGATATCTGCTTCCTGCAGCGTTCTGATCGCGCGGAATGTCATGTCATCCAGATTGCCAATTGGTGTCGCCACAAGATACAACGCTCCCGCACCCTCTTGACGGTCACTATAACTATTCTGCACCTGCACATTCGTCATCTTCATTCCTCAACTCCGTCTTACTTCCATAATAGATATCCATTAATTCTTGGCAGTACTGTTTTCCTTCATTATATACGATTAACGGCGGAAGCAAACGCAGGTCAGGCTTTCCATCCTTAGCGCCCTCAATCAACACCATATTCGCTTCTTTTCCAAGTCGCGGATGAACCATGCGAACACGTTTCGGCTCTAAGCGATATTGACGAAGCAGGGTCAATATATCTGTTAGCCGTGTAGGTCGGTGTACCATGGATATTTTGCCGCCTGGCTGCAGAAGACGTGAGCAAGCGGAGATAACATCCTCCAGATTGCAGCCGATCTCATGCCGGGCCATTGCTATATGTTCATTTTCCTTAACCATTCCAGTCGTTAGTGCCATATATGGAGGATTTACCGTAATCGCTTCATAATAAGGGGACTCGCCTTCAGGCGGTTGGTAACTCTTCAGGTCGCCTTCCATGATGCGAATTTGCTCCTCCAAGCCATTAAGCTTAACGCTTCGTCGCGCCATATCCGCTAATCGAGGCTGAATCTCGACTCCGTCTATTCTCGCCTTCGTTCGAGTGGAGAGCAAGAGCGGAATAACTCCGTTGCCTGAGCATAGATCCAGAATTCGCCCGCGCTGCGGAATTGCAGCGAAACGAGCTAACAGCACAGCATCCATAGAGAAGCTAAATACCTGGTCACTCTGAATGATTCTCAGATC
Source organism: Paenibacillus sp. EB106-04-04-XG159 (assembly GCF_058791835.1). NCBI lineage: Bacteria > Bacillati > Bacillota > Bacilli > Caryophanales > Paenibacillaceae > Paenibacillus > Paenibacillus sp. EB106-04-04-XG159. The sequence continues at coordinate 59,162 of NZ_JBYTDY010000023.1, forward strand.
ATGAGTCAACAAGTCATCTACGCGCTCTGATGGCAATACTCCTTCATTCATTGCAGCAGCTCCTTCTTACCTATTCATCATGATGCCTAATTGAAATAAAGCCGTAGGGTAGAAGAGCATCGCGCTTCCTACGCCTACGGCCGTGGTTATTTATTAAGGAAGGACAAGCAGAACAAGCAATCCCCTTCCGTCCGCAAATGACCATAATACACGTTACAGATATGAAATCCTTCGTGATACAAACGGGCCAAGTTATCATAACCTTCACCCACAAGGCTTGCTTTCAGCTCTTCTTCATTCTTAGCTGGTCCAACAGGACGAGCCTTTTGCGATGTCGATGGAGATGGAACCGGGTTCTGCTTCTGCATGTTCGGCTCCTGATGTTCCTTCTGCAGTACTTTGCGTAACTGCTCATTCTCCATCAGAAGGCGCTGATTCTCCTCCAGCAGTTCCTTTACAATGAGCTTGAGTTCACCAAGTTCCTGATGAAGGCTGCCCATATTCGATTCGAGATTATGAATTTGTGCGAAAATATCTTTTTTCTCCAAGTTCCCACCCCAGAGCATCGAGCCATAGTCCAGCCGTTCTACTTGACGACAACGTCATCGAACAGCAGTTCCTTCACCTTACCAACTTCAAACAACTGCACATGAACTTTGCGTTCACCTACACTTACGCCGACAACCTTACCTTCTCCCATAGAGGTAATAACCATCTTACCAACTGTTGGGAGCTCTTCCTTCGCACTCTCATAATTATCATGCTCATATTTCAAGCAGCACATGAGACGTCCGCACAGACCCGATATCTTCGTCGGATTCAAGGACAGATTCTGATCCTTGGCCATCTTAATCGATACCGGCTCGAAGTCTCCGAGCCATGATGAGCAGCATAATACTCTTCCGCACGGACCAATTCCGCCAAGCATCTTAGCTTCATCGCGAACACCGATCTGTCGTAGCTCGATACGAGTGCGGAATACACTTGCCAAGTCCTTCACGAGCTCTCGGAAGTCTACTCTTCCTTCTGCTGTGAAATAAAAAATAATCTTGTTGCGGTCAAATGTGTATTCCACATCTACCAGCTTCATCTTCAATTGGTGTGCTCGGATCTTCTCCAAGCATGTACCAAATGCGTCCTTCGCCGCTTTACGGTTATTGTCGACCAACTGCCCGTCCACTTCCGTAGCGATCCGGATCACTTTCTTCAGAGGGAGCACCACATCGTTCTCACCGACTATCTTGGGCCCTATCACGACTTTGCCGTATTCGATGCCGCGCGCCGTTTCGACGATCACATGCTGGTCCTTCTGGACCGGCCATTCAACCGGGTCGAAATAATAAACTTTGCCCGCTCTCTTAAAACGGACGCCGACTACATTATACAATTACGTACCTCCTTGCATCCCCACCAGAAACTGTTCTAATACAAGCTGCGGATTGACATTCGCGCGAATTCGCTTCTGCGCTTCAGCTGCCGCTTCCATGCAGCGAATCCAACCCTCGGCTGACCGTGTCCAAGCAATCTTGCTGATAGCCTCAAGTTGGTCTTGATACACGAGACTGTCCTGTCGGTTCAATTGGTAATTTAACATATCTCGAAACCAGAGATGAAACAACCGGAATACCATATCCGTGTGTTCCGCAAGCTCCGTCTTAAATATTCGTTGCTGAGCAGTCAGAAGTGCGGTCGATAATCGACTTGTACACTCCTTTCCTAATTGTAACATTACGTTTCTCAATTCTGCAAACCAATTCTGTTGGCATAATTCCCTACCTTGCTCCAACCCGTTCACTAATTGGACTGCACAGCGAGCCAAAGTCGGAGAAATCCCTTCTTGCATAAGGCGATCATAGATTAATTTAGGATCCTGCGGGGAAAATGGCACCCATTGTGACCGGGATACGATAGTCGGCAGCATAGATTGTCCATGCTCTGCCAGCAATATAGCCACTGTGGGACTCGTAGGCTCCTCCAGAAACTTCAGCAAGCTGTTCGAAGCCTGCACGGTCATCTTGTCCGCTTGCTTCATTATATAGACTTTACGGCTTGAAGGATGAGAACGATAAGAAAACTCACGCTGCAGCTCTCGAATCTGTTCAATCTTGATAGATTGACCTTCCGGTTCAATAATATGAACATCTGGATGGTTACCATGATCGATCTTGCGGCAGGATAAGCATTCGTTACAGCAATCATCCTTAAGCCGTTCGCAGAACAGCGCTTTCGCAAACGTTAGCGCAGTCTGCATCTTCCCGGTTCCAGCCGGGCCGCTAAACAAATAAGCATGGGACACCTTATCGGCTTGAAGCCCATGCTGTAGAATCATCTTGGCTCTTTCTTGCCCAAGTATATGCTGAAATGACATCTTGCCTTTCCTTTCTCGCTATCTGCATTCGGCAGCGAATCACCTAGAACGCCAAATTAATCAGCATCCCGCGAATTTCACCAACCTTATGCAGCAATTCCATCTTGCCTTGCTCGGATTGGAGCAATTCATCCGCCAGCTCTAGCAGGGTACCATCTATTTCTTCTACTAAGCGGTACCGTTTGCTTCGGCCTCTTCGGTCCCATCCACGCGCGTCACGCAAAGAGATTCCCTTGCGAACGGTATCCTCCAGAAATCGTTTCACCATCGTACGATACAGGCGCAATTCACGAACAGTCATCGACTTACTCAGACGTTCGCCCTGACGGTAAATGTCTTGAAGACGCTGCTGAAGCTCTTGCTGTGAGGAATGACCATCCTGCTGCTGCATCGTATCCGCGAATGATTTAGTCGTTATCGGCTTGGTAACAGGATCCCCCATGCGCAGATCTTTACCTAAAGGGCGAAAGCCCGGGTTAATCTTCATAAATGTTCACCTGCACCGTCCTATGAATTAAAAATGTTCGAATCGATCAACTGGAAGTACAAACACTGTAGCTCCGCCTACTTGTACTTCAACAGGCAATGGCATAAATGAATCCGTTGTTCCACTCATCGGAGTAACAGGTGTTACCAGCTGATCGCGAACTTTACAGTTCGTTCGGATCGTTCCAAGCACAGAATCAACTTGATCATCCTCAACCCCGATCATGAATGTAGTGTTCCCAGCTCGAAGAAATCCACCTGTACTTGCCAGCTTTGTCGCACGAAAATCAGCTTTAACTAAAGCATGGCTCAATCGGTTGCTGTCTTTATCCTGAACAATCGCTACAATTAACTTCATGATAACATCCTCCTCTGATGAGATGAATTGCCGCTGCAAGCGGCTTAATTGACTCAGCACTCTGATGAGATGAATTGTCGTCATAGACGACTCAATTGACTCAGCACGTTGATGAAACAAGACAAGAGCCTAATTATTCATTAGACTACTATATATGTTATTAGACATCAATCGGTGAAAATCCTTGTTCTCTCGCGCAAAACTTCCATTATATCGCGGACAATCAGCTCCAAAGATTGCTGTGCATCAATTCGAACAATACGTTTCGCATCGCGTTCCGCTAGAATCTGATATCCCTCTCTCACCTTATGATGGAAGGAAAGCTTCTCTTTATCCAATCGATTCACTTCATCACTGCGATTAGCCGCAATTCGCGCAAGCCCTGCTTCCGGTTCAATATCCAACCAGAACGTCAGATCAGGCATCACTCCGTTAATCGCAAAACGATTGATCTCCCACACTTCTTCCATTCCAAGTCCTCGAGCATATCCTTGATAAGCCATACTGCTGTCGACAAATCGATCACATAGAATGACCTCTCCGCGTTCAAGAGCCGGCATAACCTTCTCAGCCAGGTGCTGGCGACGTGCAGCAGCGTACAGCAATGCCTCGGTTCTAGGATCCATCTCCGTATTCTCAACATCCAGTATGACCTTGCGAATTTGCTCCGCAATCGGGATGCCGCCCGGTTCACGCGTAACGAGAACAGATTGACCGCATGCTTCGAGCTGCTCTTTCAGATATCGAAGAGCAGTAGTCTTGCCCGCGCCTTCTCCACCCTCTAATGTAATAAATATACCCTTCTTCGCCATAGCTCACACTCTATCCTCTCGATGAATATCACTATCCGTAACTATCATTCATATACCTGAATTGTCCTTAACGTCGGATCCGCCATCTCTTGACACTTAGCGCCTAATGCGGAGAGACGTTTCAGGATTGCAGCATGCTGTTCCGTGATGTGCTCTCCTGCGAAGAGCAAGGGGATGCCCGGCGGGTAAGGCACAACCGATTCAGCCGCATCATAGCCAGCACAATCTTCTACATCTACTGTCTTCACCGTACGATATACCGAATCATATATGGAAAAGGTCATGGGGTCAGAGATCAGCGTTACATCATCTAGAGAGACATCGTCTAATGAGCTGCTATTGCTAGCAGATTCTACACATTCAATATGTTCCATCTGCTCAACTTCCAGCTGCTTCAGCGCCTGCAGCAGTCTGTCCGCGTCCTTCATCGTCGAAGCGAAAGTAAACAGCAGTACCACATATCGCTCATCCGCCATCTCCGCCACGCAGCCATACGCAGCAAGCTTCTCCAATAGCTCATAGCCGCTCCAACGGCCTGTGCGATCAGAGATAACCACCTTAAACGGATCTTGTGTGAAACGAGCCGCCTCGCCTGTCATCACTGCGAATCGTTCCGATCCAGCCAACGCGGCTCTGACATGCGCGACAGCTTCCAATCCAGCTGTAAACAGCGCCTCGCCCTGCGTCGCCAACTGCTGACGGCTCATATCGAGCGATGCGAGCAGAGGGTACGACGGGCTCGAGCTCTGCACCATCGTCAGCATCCGTTTTAGGCGATGCCGATCGATTCTCGCGCCCTGCACATGCAGCATCGCCGTCATCGTCATGCCACCCAGCATCTTATGGGTGGATTGCACGACGGCGTCCGCTCCTGCCTGCAGGGCGGAGCTAGGCAGTTCGGGGTGCATGCCGTAGTGCGCCCCGTGCGCTTCATCGACGAGCAGCGGCACATCGGCCGCATGCGCAGCCGCGGCAAGCTCCTTCACGTCCACGCCCAGTCCGTAATAGTTCGGACTGCAGATGACGATCGCCTTGGCTTGTGGATAGCGCTGCAGCGCGGTATGCACCGTGTCCGGTGCCGGCGCGACCATGAGTCCGCTAGCCTTGTCCACGCGCGGGCTAAGGAATACCGCCCGCGCCCCCGCCAGCCGCAGCCCGTTCAACACCGACTTGTGCACGTTCCGCTGCACAATGACGATGTCGCCTGGCTGCGTGCAGCAAGACATGACGGCGGCCACGTTGCCAACGGTGCTGCCGCCTACAAGAAAGTGCGTCTCCTCCGCGCCAAAGCACGCGGCGGCGAGCTCCTGCGCCTCCCAGATAGCACCGGTCGGCTGGTGCAGGTCGTCCGTGCCGTCGATCTCCGTCACGTCCTGACGCAGCAAAGCCGCATAACGGCGGTACACCTCCGCCATGCGCTCATCTTGGGCGGCCGCCTCCGCAAGCGCATAGGCCGCCCCATCTTTGTGCCCGGGAACGTGTAAGGACACGTCTCCCCGGGCTTCATATTCGAGCAGCGCCTCTATGATCGGCGCTCGCATATATCTATCGTCGCGGCTCATCCTAAACCTCATTCTCACAATAATATTCTTATTGTATCATAATCGGCCCCTTCGCCCGACACAAAAAAAGCCCGGATCCCGGACTCTCGTTCATACGACTTACGCCTGCAATTGCATCCATAGACGCTTCAATTGAAGAATATAATAAGGATATTTCGCGTCTCCGACCTCGGCATGAACCATCTCCTGCTCACAGCCAGAACATATAAACTGATCAACAATAACAATTCCTTCTACCTTCTGTTGACCGCATATAATGCAGCATTGTTCCGTTTGGCGTTCCATGATCATCCCACCTTTGACATCGTTTTATGTTAGTATTCCCTTTTTTAATAGAGTTATACACGTTTTCATAGTTTTTTAAACATAACTGTATTCTGTATAACCGTCTTCTCCCCATCTGTCTCCTTTACAATATGGGTTAGAACACAGCTATTATATGACTATCCGCTTCGGTAGGTGCCTGGGCGCTCTTCATTCTATGAACAAAATATCCGATATCATATATATTAAACCATCAATAGAAAGGACGGTCCTTATGTTATCTAACTCCGATCGAACATATTATCAGTATCAACTGCTGCGCAAAGTTAGGTTTACACCCGTCCTTATCAGTATATACCTCTTACTTGGCGCTGTAGCGGTTGGGGCTGGAATATGGGCGGATGGCATTAACGGCCTTCTATATACCCTGTTAGTATGGGGGATATTGCTGTGGCTTCATTATGTGATTGCTCGCTCCATTTTTTTGATGGATCGCTATACATACCGTAAACGTTGGGGATTTCAGTGGAAGCTTCCCTGGATCGGTTTTCTGCCATATGAACAACAATATATCGGTTATCGATACTGGCGAAAGACCAATCTCCTCATCCTATTCATTACTTTCATAGTTATCATACTGTTGCTGCCATTCGTTCCAATATTGCTGACGCTGCAATTTTTGTTTTGGCATCTATGGCTGTTTGGACCAAGACTGTATTCGATGGTAGCAGCTGTTACGATTTCACAAGATAAATTAGTGAAGGTTGGCTTGCGTGAGTTTTTAATTTATAAAGCATAGCGTCTTCATCATTCATGACAATCTTAATGTGCCTTGTTATCCCGAATTCATAAAGCCCTCATATTACCAATAAATTATTATGTAAAAAATGAAACTTTAACTAATTTAGAATCGTATTTGTAACATGTCAGCAAGATGACCAATCACATATGCTATTTGCAAACTCCAAAGGGGAGTAGCTGCTACAGTAAAGTCGTCATTTCGAGAGATCCTCTCCGGCTTTATTGGCAACATTAAGTTGTTAGCGAGACCTTTGCCTATTTTAGGCAAAGGTCTTTTTTGTTGCTCGTTTCCGTTTAGATAATGCAATACGCGAAGTTAGACATGGGCATCTTAAGTAGACGATACAACCATCGAGTTGGATAAGAATTGGGGGAACTAATATGGATATTGCTTTGTTAATGGAGTACCTATGGGTATTAGTCGTTCTCGTGGTGCTCGAAGGCTTGCTCGCAGCCGATAATGCGCTTGTGTTAGCGATCATGGTGAAACACTTACCCGAAGAGCAGCGGAAAAAGGCTCTGTTCTATGGCCTTATAGGTGCATTCGTATTCCGCTTCGGATCACTGTTTATTATTTCATACTTGGTCGATGTGTGGCAGATTCAGGCTATTGGTGCAATTTATTTATTATTCATTTCAATAAACCACATATTCCGAAAAGTGGTATTCAAAAAAGACGATACTGAGCCAGTTGATAAAAAACCAGAAGCCAATGCTAAAGGCTCTGGATTCTGGATGACCGTATTAAAAGTGGAAATTTCAGATATGGCTTTTGCGATTGACTCCATTCTTGCTGCAGTAGCACTAGCTGTTGCATTGCCACCAACCCCACTGCCGCATATCGGTGGCATGGACGGGGGCCAGTTCCTTGTTATTTTTACAGGAGGCTTTATCGGACTTATCATTATGCGATTTGCAGCATCTGCTTTCGTTAAGCTGTTGGAACGCAGACCTGGATTGGAGATTGCAGCCTTCGTTATTGTAGGCTGGGTAGGTGTGAAGCTGGCTGTCATTACATTAGCTCATCCGAGTATCGGTATCATCTCCGAAGAATTTGCTCATTCAACAGGCTGGAAGCTAACGTTCTACATTGTACTCATCATAATTGCGGCATTGGGCTGGTTCTTATCAGGTGAAAAGGATCAGAGTGAAACCTCTACCCCAGAAAGTTCAAAATAAAACTGATTCATGGAAGAGCTGATGGCTAGCTCAGTCACCAATTGCTGTTGGGGCTGAAGCCATCAGCTTTTTTTATGCTGATATCACAATTTACCTGACATATACCACATGGTATTCTAAATACAGTTTATCTGTCCAATCAGAGCATTTTGTAACCAGAAATAGCAGACAGCTTCATCTATGATCTTATTAGGGAGTGAGTGAATATTAGCTGGATTGAATCGATGCAAAAAGCGATCAATTATATGGAGGAGCACTTGCTTGAGGATATTACGGTCAAACAGATCGCGATGGAGGCCCATTCATCTCCGTTTCATTTTCAGCGTACCTTTTCGATCTTAACGGAAATGACTGTTGTCGATTATTTGCGGAGAAGACGTTTGACTCTGGCTGCCCAAGAGCTTGCCTCATCTGATGTCAAGATTATTGATATTGCCCTCAAGTATGGCTATGAGACTCCCGAAGCCTTCGCCAAGGCCTTTCGCAAGCAACATCAGATGTCACCTACTGATGCGCGAAATAATGTTGGCAAGCTTAAATCTTATAACCGCCTGGTTATTCAGGTGAAACTGAAAGGAGTACAACCGATGAATTATCGTATTGTTGAAAGAGAGAGCTTTCAGGTTGCTGGCGTTAAACGAGGATTTTCGATTAGTAATGGAGAGAATTTGGTCGGCATCCCCTTGTTCTGGCAGGAAATAAATAATGACGGAACTGACAAGCTGTTATTTCAGATCAATCAGGGACAAATTAAAGGTGTTCTTGGAGTATGTGTCGATGAACCGTACGAGAAACCGTTCGGGAAACCAGATGACATGGAATACTGGATCTGCACCGAGTGTAATGGCGATATTCCAGAAGGCTTGCTCAAGCTAGATATTCCTGCATCCCGATGGGCGGTGTTTGAGGTTCATGGACCAATGCCAGACGCCATGCAGAGTGCTTGGAAGCAAATCTTTTCCGAATGGTTCCCGTCCAACTCGTATCAGCATACGGGTGCCCCCGGCATAGAAGTATATTCGGATGAAGATCCATCCAGCCCTAACCTTTACTCGGAGATCTGGATCCCTATCAAATAAATATCTAATAAGACGATCCCTTTGCGAGCTATCATGGCCTAGGGTATCGTCTTTTTTGTGTATCACCGAATAAGCTGCCCACTTCATCCTATCCTTATGCCGTCTACGTGTTGTTGAATTAACTGCATTTCGTGCAGCTAGTATGTAGTTGCTGGGAGTTGACCGAGCGCTTACTGCATAATGTACATTTATTTCAGCTACTTTAAGGCTCATTGTCCGATTCTGACTGAACTAAATGCACGAAATGCAGTTAATTTGTGTTTTAGGGCTGTCATCCGTGCAATTTAGATGCACAAAATGCATCTAGTTCGCGAGGTGCAGGCATTGCACATACAGGTATCCTCCTATGTAGATTCGACCTCATGAAAGCCTGCGCATCATTAACCTGCCACATAGAAAAAGCCCGCTGTCGATTCGAGATCAACAGCGGGCTTTAGTTAGCTTGGCGACGTCCTACTCTCCCAGGACCCTGCGGTCCAAGTACCATCGGCGATGAAGGGCTTAACGGTCGTGTTCG
>NZ_JBYTDY010000024.1:0-64915 GCF_058791835.1 Paenibacillus sp. EB106-04-04-XG159
TCGCTGAATGATTCAAACGATCAAGATCGTCATCCTCACTCAACATTCGCTCGTTGTTCAGTTTTCAAAGAACAATTTGTAACTCGTAAGTTACTTTCTTTTCTTCACCGCCGTTCAGCGGCGACTTGATTAATATATCATGTTCTCGAATTGAAGTCAACAACTTTTTTGAAGTTTATTTCATTCAATTGCGATATTTCCTCTTCAGCAGCATACTTGTTCATATGCTTGCTCCAGAAGGGAACAAAAAATAATTTATCATAAACCCACAGAACCGTCAAGATGTTTAGGACATGTTTTTTAATTCCATATCGTTTCATAGGCAAATAGCGATCATAGACTTCTGATCTTACCCGCTCCAAGAGTCTCCCCTATATGCGATAATCGATATTCACGGCATTGGCATGATTCGATGATTACGAACATAGCGAGATAGATCCTTCGGAGTTGCGATACGCGCATACATTCTGAATACGGTTCGATAGCGGCTTGCGATTGCTTGCTTTACTTCAAGGTCTAGTCGCTGGTCACTCATATCAAACAGCATCTCATCTAATTCTTTCCGAAGCATAAAGCCTAATTCCTTGCATTCCTGTTCATTAAACATAAAGCCCAACACGCTCTAAGCACCCTCCTCTAATATAGCAACTGGCCGTATCAGCCACTTGGGTCGAAAATGCATACAACAGCAGCACTATCCTTTAAATAGAAACAACAACCACCACTTAAGGACCGCTTTACTGTTATGCACATTTTTCGGCAATTTTATCACTGAGGAGGGAAGCGATTTTCAGAGCATTGCTACTTCATAGAGTCAGGGGCAATAACATCATACTCAAGCAGCCGCGTTTGAAACCAACCAGAACGTGATTGTGCTCTCTATAATAGCCGCGACCAACAGCATCACTGCTATCCAGACAGCACCCGCTCCCGTCTTCTTCGCCCACATCTGCAATGAGATGCTGTCCGGACGAGAACGATATTGCGGACTCATACGCTGCATGGCTAATATACCGTATCTCATACCGTACGCTGCAGCGATAACGACAGCCGTCATTTCGAGCACTCCGTGCGGCAGCAAGCCTCGTACAACCACATTCCACAGATCCGCATTGCTCATCGTTACAATCTTAATAAGAAAGCCCAGAACCATTCCGTTAAGAACCAATGTAATGACGGGAAACAGTGCAAACACGATGCCTGCAAACATCATAAATACAGCGACCATAAGATTGCGATAGAAGATCGTGATAAAGAAGCTCAATTCTTGGTTATCTGAATTCGATGCTTGAGCCGCCAGCTGCTCTATTCCTTTTAATTGTTCTGTTAGGAATCCGTGCAGCGCTTCAGATGAATAACCAATAAGATACCCGCCTATCAGCAGCAACGCCGCTACGACAATATACCATTTGATCTCTGCACAGGTTCGTAAAAATGATTTAAAGCTTAACATTCCTTCACCTCTATAACTCGTGTTTTTAATATGCTTGCTTAGGATACCTGCAAGTAAGTCATATTTGATCGCGCTCTACCATACCATTTATTATACAAGCGTGACAAGCCTACTGTGGCATGCCCGCTAACGTTAGCTACGTTACGAGAGGAGCGCACGTTGCATGAATTCATTTTACGTAATCAGTGGTAAGAAGATGAAACGCATATTCTTCCTCATCGTCGCCGCGCTGTTTGCCGCAGGCGTCGTATATGTGGAGAGTGACAACATCATGGTATTTTCAGAAGGAAGCAACCCTTCCGCCATTTATAGTGTGCCGACTGACAAGAAAGTGATCGCCCTTACCTTCGATATTAGCTGGGGAGACAAGCGTGCACAACCCATTCTAGATATCCTGCAGCAAAAAGGAGTACAGAAGGCCACCTTCTTCGTATCATCCCCATGGGCTAAGACTCACCCTGCTATAGTGAAAAAGATCGCTGACGCCGGTTACGAGATTGGCAGCCATGGCCACAAACACGATTATTACAGCAGATTTAATGAGGAAGACATCCGCAAGCAGATCACGATCGCCCATCAATTAATAACCGATGTGACTGGTAAAGAACCGAATCTGATTCGGCTTCCGAATGGAGATTTTGACAAACGCGTTCTCCAGATCGCTGACGATCTCAATTACAAAGTCATTCAATGGGATACCGATTCACAGGATTGGAAAAATATCGGAGTGGACAATATCGTGAAACGCGTCACCGACCGAGCGCATCCGGGTGATATCATACTGCTCCATGCCAGCGATACAAGTAAGCAGACACATCTTGCCCTCCCACTTATTATTGATGAGCTTCGGCAGAAGGGTTATGAGTTCGTCTCTGTATCTGAGCTGATTAATCAAACCGATGTCAAAAGCAAGACCATTCAAGACAAGACCACCATTCAGCAGCACCTTCACGATGCAGGCGGAATGTAATCTATTCTTGATCGCAATAAAGAGCTGACGGTTATCCGTCAGCTCTTTGTAGTTATTACTGGAGACTGCGCCTGATCAGAAGCTGATTGCGCGTTGTTATTCAACAAGCGGTGCAGCAGCAGAATCTGATAAGCATTACAGGTTACTAAAGGGATAAACACAAACCATGTAGCCACTTGGCTAATATTGAGCGCAGAGAGCGTTTCAATATAGGTAACCACAATCATGAAGAACATCGACGGGATAAATGCTAATGAATTCGTCGCACGCGCTTTATAATAAGCAACAACTACTGCGATCACCAGCATAACTGCACCAAGCAGAATGTCGACGGCCAAGCTCTGTCTCTCCCCCATGAACGTTCGCAGAAACATGATGTCCAGCAGCACGAGTACAGTTACTACGATTTGAATGTACTGCCATGATTTTCGGAATATACCCAGCGCGATATTGTTGAGAGTCAAATACGCAAAAAAGCCCATCTGCGCAAATACGCTAACCATAAACCCGCTGAGACCCAGCTGTAGAATGTTGACGATAATGTCAACTGGACCCTTAAAATTGGTGAGCTCCTGCTGGAATAATTGCATCGACAGCCCTGTCAGCAGCATTACTGCTCCCCCTACACAGAGCGTCGTCCAAAACAAAAAGGACCATTTCTTAAAATTCAAGGGGCTTCACCTCCGCAATATTCATATTTTACCAGTGTTCTCATCAAAAAACTATTGCTTTCAGACATAATTCATAATTTTAATTCCCATACTACGCATTAAAAGCAATTGCGGAAGGTGAAGAAAGGAGACCGGAAATCCATGCGATGTAAGAGTATCTGTACTGCATGCTTAGGATTAGGACTTATGTTCATTGTGTCAGCCTGCGGAATGGAGTCACAGGCAAGCAACAATTTAAATTATAAGGAAGTTAAGACCATGGTGGTCGATATTCTAAAGACTGAGGAAGGAAAAAAGGCCATCACGGAAGCTCAATCCGGCGGCAGCTCAGGAGGAGGCATGAAAGCACAGGCTCTCACGACGCAGCAGGAGGAGCAGTTAAGAACAGCCGTTAAGGACACCCTAACTTCATCCGAATATAAAGACGTCATTGAGAAAGTGATGAAAGATCCAAAATTCGCCGGTGAATTCGCCAAGGTCGTAAACAAGGACAGTAAAAATATTCACAAAGAACTTATTAAAGACCCCACTTATCAAAAAGCAGTTGGCGATATTATGAAGTCACCTGAGGTCATGAAAGCATACATGGATATTACGAAATCACCAGAGTATCGCAAGCAGCTCATGGCTATCATGAAGGAATCCATGAGTTCTCCGCTATTCAAACTTGAAGTTATGGACCTCTTAACTAAAGTTGTCCAAGAGGAACTGCAGCCGAAGAAAGAAGGCGGTCAAACAGGTGAGGGAGAAGGAGGAGGAGAAGGCACCTCAACCAAAGAAGAAGGCGGCAGTGGTAAAGAGGAAGGCGGCGGAGGCGGTCAGGATCAGTCGAGCAGTCAGTAACTATATACGCGCATAAAAAGGCTGTCGGTTGCCCGACAGCCTTATCTATGCATACTGTTATACGTCCCCGCGTTCGATCATCTCGCGAGCCATGTCCATGTACAATGCGCCAATAGCTGTATCCTGCTTGTATACGGATGGAGAGAAGTCCGGCTCGGATGGATGATTATCCGGTGCACCGAGCGGGATCTGAGCAATTAGCGATGTGTGCAGCGCTTCTGCAAGCTTGCCTCCGCCTCCGCGGCCGAATACGTACTGCTTCTCACCGCATGACGCGCATTCCACGTAGGCCATATTTTCCACAACACCAATGATCTCATGCTTCGTCGTAATCGCCATAGTTCCCGCTCTGGCAGCTACAAATGCAGCCGTTGCGTGCGGCGTGGTCACAATAATCTCTTTGCTGTGCGGAATCATCTGATGGATGTCGAGTGCAACGTCCCCTGTTCCAGGCGGCAAATCGAGCAGCACAACGTCAAGACCCCCCCACTCCACCTCTTGAAAGAAGTTGCGAAGCATCTTGCCCAGCATCGGACCTCGCCATACCACTGGGCTGTTGTCTTCCACGAAGAAGCCCATAGACATGACTTTCACGCCAAATCGCTCGATCGGAATGACCCGTTGATCAACGACAACCGGACGATCTTCAATCCCCATCATATCCGGGATACTGAAGCCATATATATCAGCATCAATCAGTCCTACCCTCTTGCCGTGTCGAGCAAGCGCAACCGCCAGATTGACGGTCACCGTCGACTTGCCGACACCGCCCTTGCCGCTCGCAATCGCCAGGAAGGTTACGTTGGAACCTTCCTCGAGAAGCGGACTAAGGCTGTCCAAGCCCGCGCCATGGCCTATTGGGGCTTCCGATCTCGACGCAGTCTTAGGCTGAGCCTGTGAATCCCCAAGCCCTGCCGCTTCCAGCTCCTGTGCGGAAGCTAGACGAACACGAACATGTACATCCTTGAATCCAAGCTTCTGCAGCTGTGAGCGTATTCCTTCCGTGAGCGATTCTCTCACATTCGCATCTGCTGCATCCGGCACAAGAATAACGGTAAGGGAAACATGCTCAGGCTTGACCATAATATCGCGAATCCATTGAAGTTCTACTAAGGATTTGCCGCTAAGCGGCTCGATGACCCCTTGAAGCGCTTCTAATACTTGTTCTCTTGTACTCACTGCTGTACACCCCGTCTCTATATGCTGTAACTATGAATGCATGTATACTACTGCTTTTCTAGATCATTATACCACACCGTTAATCTTTACCAACTGTTTCTCCAGACACATATCGCAGAATTCCCTTATATACAGACGCAGCCACCTTACGCTGATAATCCGCATCAGCAAGCAGCCTCGATTCCTCCGGATGGGATAGGAAACCAACTTCTATTAATGCTGATGGCACCTGCATCATGCGCAGCAGATAAAGATCGCGATCATCCGGCTTCGCTACACGCTCTGTATTTTCCAAGTTGCGCCGAATCTCTTCCTGAATGAGCTTGGCCAGCTGTTTATTAGCCGGAAGATCATTGCGGTAAAAGGTTTGTGCGCCGCTCCAACGATTAGACGGTATGCTGTTCATATGTATACTCACAAATATATCAGGATTCTTCTCCTGCAAATATTGAACACGGCGTTTCATATCCTGCGATTTCCGTGCCCGGTATCCCTTCGCATCAGAATCAGCCAGATCCTGGTCAGTCTCACGCGTCATCACGACAACAGCCCCAGCTTGCTGCAAATAGTCTCTTAACGCCAGTGCAATGGCCAGATTGATGTCCTTCTCAATCACACCTTGACGACTAACAGCTCCTCCATCGACCCCGCCATGACCCGCGTCAATCGCTACTATTTTACCTGATAACGGCAATGTCCAATAAGTCCACGTCTTCTTCACGGGCAGATCCGTAGTCATGATAACTAATACTAATAGAAGCAGGCATATACTAATGCCCCACTGACGCACTCGCCGAAGCGACACCCAGAACATTCTTGCACTAGGCTTGCGCTGCGGCGGCAGCCATTCCTTCTGCTTGTCAGTTTCTCCTGTGGAAGATACATTCTGGTCAATTCCTTTCTTAAACAACACAAAGTCCACCTCCGTCCCCATAATCTCTACTCAACTATATGGGGCAAGGTGGACAATTATACGCATGTCCTGAACTATGTTAGATGTGCTGCGGCTGCTCGGCCATACCTTCTATTAAGATACGCGCGACCTCCGGACGTGAAAATTCAGGAGGCGGACATTCGCCGTTCCGCAGCAGGGCGCGCACCTTAGTTCCTGATAGTGCGATATGCTGCTCTTGCGAATGCGGACACGTCTTGCTGGAGGCCATTCCGCCGCACGCTTTGCAGAAGAAGCTATGCTCATAGAACAGCGGCGTTATACCCAGCTCCTCAGGCTTGAAACGCTGGAATATTTCCTGCGCTTCATACGTCCCATAATAACTGCCTACACCCGCATGATCTCTTCCGACGATGAAATGGGTGCACCCGTAATTTTTGCGAACGATAGCATGAAATATCGCTTCCCTAGGGCCCGCATAGCGCATTGCGGCAGGAAACACACCTAAGAATACACGATCCTTCGGATAATAGCCGTCAATTAACGCTAGATAGCTCTTCATTCTTACATCTGCAGGTACGTCGTCCGACTTCGTCTCACCCACAAGCGGATTCAGAAACAAGCCGTCTACGATTTCCATAGCACTCTTCTGAATGTATTCATGCGCTCGATGGACAGGATTTCTCGTTTGGAAGCCAACCAAGGTTCTCCAGCCTCTCTCCGCAAACAATTGCCGCGTTTCCGCTGGATCATAGTAATACTCCTGAAAGCGTTCTGGCTTCGGCCGCTCTACGACATGAATACGTCCGCCTACTCGTATCGTCGGCTGGCTCAGCAGCCTCTGAACGCCTGGATGAACAGGATCAGACGTCTTAAATACGTTGATCGCCTCATATAACGGATCAATCGAATAGATGGACTCTACCTCGATCGCACCATACAGGATATCGTCTTCTTCTCCGACGAGACTAGCCAGTGAACCTATATCTAACTTAGCAGCCGTATCCGGGCCTACTGCGAGCGTAATCGGTATACTCCATACAGTTCCATCCGACAAGCGCATATGGTCAACCACACGATGATAATCTGCTTCTGTCATAAAGCCTGTTAACGGAGAAAAGGCTCCAACACCGATTAGATCCAGGTCCGACATCGTCCAACGATTGATGGGGATAACAGGACGATCTTGAAGTGCTACTAACAGCCTATCTCGTTCTTCACCTTTGACCCGGCGATCAATCAATTCCCCTCCATGAGCTGGTATGGATATCATGCATGCTTCTCCTTCCACTGCATCGTTATTTGTGCAAACCACACTCTGTCTTCTCATTCCCGGACCATCGTCCAGCTCGCGGATCTTCTCCAGCCTTCACTTGTCGGGTACAATAGGTGCAGCCAATACTCGGATAATCTCGATCATGCAGTGGATTGTATATGACCTTGTTTTGTCGGATATAAGCCCATACATCGTCCGATGTCCATGCGGCAAGAGGGTTAAACTTTACTAGTCCAAACTTAGTGTCATACTCCACCTTCTTGGCATTAGCCCGTGTGGGCGCTTGATCGCGTCGAATTCCGGTAATCCACGCCTCATATTTAGTTAACATATTCTTAAGTGGTTCAACTTTACGAATATTGCAGCAAGCATTCGGATCTCTTTCCCATAATTGATCTCCATATTGCTTGGCTTGCTCTTCTGGAGTCAATGAGGCGGCTACACGGATAAAGTCAACTTGGTAAGCCTCCTGTAATCGATCTCGCGTCTCATACGTCTCCTTAAAATGAAATCCTGTATCCAAATAGAATATATCCACCGATGGTTTGATCTTCTGCAGCATATCAACGATCACAACATCTTCCGCTCCAAAGCTGCATGCAAAGGTCATGTTAGGGAATGTTTCAACAGCCCATCGGATCACTTCTTCGGCAGAAACATGTTCGAATTGCACAGCTTTCTCCGCAACTATGATTTCTTTCTCAAATAAGTTCACGGATCTCACCCTCCACATCCATAATACCTAGTATTTCGCTATGTTTTATTGTGTATATAGCGTATTCCAATTACCATGATTTGTCAATGTGTTTTTCTCAGTACCTACACACCATATTCATAACGACATCATGGGGTGCAGCCTATGGTTAAACAGGTGAGTAAACAGATGAGATGTTGATCGGAGGATAGAAAAAAAGCCTCCTTCGCCGAAGCGAAAGAGGCTTGTGTGTAAGTTCCAAATTAACGTTTGGAGAACTGAGGTGCACGACGAGCTGCTTTGAGACCGTACTTCTTACGTTCCTTCATACGAGGGTCACGAGTCAAGAAGCCAGCTTTCTTCAATGCAGGACGAAGTTCTGGATCTGCCTTAAGCAATGCACGGGAGATACCGTGACGGATTGCGCCAGCTTGACCAGAGATACCGCCGCCATGAGCGATTACCAAAACGTCGTATTTGCCGACTGTTTCTGTAAGGTTCAATGGTTGCTTAACGATAAGCTTCAAAGTTTCCAAACCGAAATATTCATTAAGGTCACGTTTATTGATAACGATGCGGCCTTCACCTGGTACGAGGCGAACACGCGCTACGGAATGCTTACGACGACCTGTCCCATAGTATTGTACTTGTGCCATGAAACTGTCCTCCCTTTTATTATCCGCGAAGTTCGTAAACTTCAGGATTTTGTGCTTGATGCGGATGCGCGGAGCCTGCGTATGCTTTAACGCGAAGCTTCATCTTGTTACCCATGCGAGTCTTAGGAAGCATGCCGTGTACAGCAAGTTCTAACATACGCTCAGGCTTGTTAGCCAGCATCTCGCCAGCAGTTGTAACTTTCAAACCGCCCGGATACATGGAGTGACGATAGTATTTCTTTCCTTGCAATTTATTTCCTGTCAATACAACTTTATCAGCATTGATGATGACTACGAAATCTCCGCCGTCAACATGTGGTGTGAAAGTTGGTTTGTGCTTGCCGCGAACAAGTGCAGCAGCTTCGGAAGCGAGACGGCCAAGCGTCTTGCCTTCAGCGTCGATAACGAACCATTTGCGCTCAACATCAGCTGGTTTCGCCATGTAAGTAGTACGCATGAAATATCCTCCTCATTACTAACGTTCAATCTTAGTAGCTTTATATGTCGTTCAATCATATGCTCTGTATCAAATAAATCTTGGCGGTTTCTTTATTGGGGGCCGTGGGAAGCCATAAAGAAACACAAATGTTATTATACAATATCAATGTCCAATAAGCAATGTGTTTTTTTTAATGAATCATTGGAAACTGCATTCGTTTGCTGCAGCTTCTCTTCATCATAACCCACATGCCATAGCATCAACCCATGAGGCATGGCGGTAGGACCTGCAGCACTGCGATCGCGTGCTGCAAGTATACCTTCCATATCCTCTGGTTTCAGCTTGCCTTCTCCAATGCGGAGCAGAGTCCCAACAATGATCCGGACCATCTGATACAGAAAACCGCTCCCTGTCACATATAGGTGGATTCTCCCCCGCCCAGCCTCACCGGTCGGGCTTGGTTCAACTTCCAGCCTTGCATCATACAGCGTACGTACATGGTTTCGCTTAGTTGATTTCGGCGAAGCGAAAGACGTAAAGTCATGCTCACCTAAGAGATACTTTAACGCCTCACGCATAGCATCTATCTGAAGCGGCTGATGATGATGATACTCAAGATGCCTCCGGAACAAATCCGGCTGCCGCTCTGCCCATATCGTGTAACGATACGTCTTGCGCTTCGCCGAGTAACGAGAATCAAAGTCAAGCGGCACTTCCCACGCGTCCATGATGACGATATCATCTGGCAGCCACGTATTCAGTGCAAGCGCCCATCGCCTAATTGGAATAGTGGATGACGTGTGAAAGTTAAACACTTGTCCCTGCGCATGCACACCTGCATCAGTGCGACCTGATGCCGATATGGTGATTTGTTCCCGTGTTAACTTCGCAATGGCTGCTTCGATTTGTCCCTGTACGGTATTCAGATCCGGTTGGATCTGAAATCCGCAGTATGCGGTCCCCTCGTAGGCAACGGTCATAGCCACATTTCTCATGCTTGCCTCCATCATACATACGCCATGATCGACATGGGATTTCTTGATGCGCACGATGCGATAAAAAGAAAAGCTCCTCAAGGGGAGCTCTCTTTCAAGCCGCTATGTGCGGTAGTTAATGCATCAACCCGCACTTACGCACGGTCAACGAGTTCCAAGTACACCATAGGCGCAGCGTCGCCACGGCGTGGTCCAAGTTTCAAGATGCGTGTATAACCGCCCGGACGTTCTGCATAACGAGGTGCAATCTCCGTGAACAGCTTTTGGATAGCGTCTTTTTCACCATCAACCGTTTCGCGGCGTACGTATGCAGCCACTTGACGGCGAGCGTGCAAGTCACCTTGCTTCGCCTTTGTGATGAGCTTTTCAGCAATAGAGCGAACTTCTTTCGCTTTCGCTTCAGTTGTTTGAATGCGCTCGTATAGGAACAAGTCGGTTACCATGTCGCGGAACAAAGCTTTACGCGCACTAGCATCACGACCCAACTTTTGGTATGCCATGTAGTTTCCCCTCCTTCGTCAACAGATCCCGATTAATCTTCCATTCGCAGACCCAAACCGAGCTCTTCAAGCTTCTCTTGAACTTCTTCCAAAGACTTGCGGCCCAAGTTGCGGACCTTCATCATGTCTTCTTCCGTCTTCGTGATCAGCTCTTGCACGGTATTGATGCCTGCACGCTTCAAGCAGTTATAGGAACGAACGGAGAGATCGAGCTCTTCGATAGTCATCTCGAGCACTTTCTCCTTCTTGTCTTCCTCTTTTTCGACCATGATTTCAGCGTCTTTCGCTTCGTCCGTAAGACCTACAAAGAGCATCAGATGCTCTGTAAGAATCTTCGCACCAAGGCTGACTGCTTCTTCTGGACGAACACTGCCATCGGTCCATACTTCAAGCGTAAGCTTGTCGTAGTTCGTTACTTGCCCTACACGCGTATTCTCAATTGCATAGTTCACGCGTGAGATTGGCGTATAGATCGAATCAACAGGAATGACACCAATTGGTTGGTCTTCATTCTTGTTGCGATCGGCGAGCACGAAGCCACGTCCACGATTCGCATATATGCGCATATGGAGTCTGGAACCTTGAGCTAATGTCGCGATGCGGAGATCCGGGTTCAAAATTTCCACATCACTGTCCGCACGAATATCACCGGCAGTGATAATACCTTCGCCATCCGCATCGATTTCAAGAATCTTCTCTTCATCAGAGTGAATCTTAAGGGAGAGTGCTTTCAAGTTCAAGATAATTTCCGTAACGTCTTCATAGACACCTGGAATCGTCGAGAACTCATGCAATACTCCATCGATTTGGACGGATGTTACTGCCGCGCCGGGCAAAGATGAAAGCAAGATACGGCGGAGGGAGTTCCCCAGCGTCGTGCCATAACCGCGTTCAAGCGGCTCGACAACAAACTTGCCATACGTTCCATCTTCACTGACTTCTACGGTCTCAATTTTCGGCTTTTCGATCTCAATCACTAATAACCCTCCTTCAAAACGTCGCTGGCGTAACTGTGAAAACACCTTGGTCGGTCGAATCGTGCAGTAGTTTGCCTAAACAACCATTATTACCAGTAGGCGTTAGTTGTATACGACAAGTGCCACGCGTTCAATTATACGCGACGACGTTTTGGTGGACGGCAGCCATTGTGCGGAACTGGAGTAACGTCTTTAATCGCGCTAACTTCCAATCCTGCAGCTTGCAAGGAACGGATGGCAGCTTCACGACCAGCACCTGGACCTTTAACACTAACTTCTACCGTCTTCATTCCATGTTCCATTGCTGCTTTAGCAGCAGATTCAGCAGCCATTTGCGCAGCAAACGGTGTTGATTTACGGGAACCGCGGTATCCTAAGTTACCGGAGCTTGCCCAGGAAATTGCGTTTCCGTGCGGATCCGTGATCGTTACGATCGTATTGTTGAATGTGGAACGAATGTGTGCCACACCAGTCTCAATATTTTTACGGTCACGACGTTTTGTACGTACAACTTTTTTCGGTTTAGCCATTGCTACTTATCCCTCCTTACTTCTTCTTATTAGCTACCGTACGACGAGGGCCTTTACGTGTACGAGCATTAGTTTTAGTACGTTGACCACGAACAGGCAAGCCGCGGCGGTGACGGATACCACGGTAGCATCCAATCTCAACCAAACGCTTGATGTTCAGGGAAATTTCACGGCGGAGGTCACCCTCTACCTTTACATTCTTATCGATTGCTTCACGAATTGCGTTTACCTCGTCTTCAGTCAGATCACGAACACGAGTATCCTTGTTTACACCAGCCATAGCGATGACTTTTTGGGAAGTTGTTTTCCCAATACCAAAAATGTATGTCAAGGCGATCTCAACGCGTTTATCACGTGGCAAGTCTACACCAGCTATACGAGCCATTAACGCTACACCCCCTTCTTAACCTTGTTTTTGTTTGTGTTTCGGATTTTCACATATTACCATAACATTACCTTTGCGACGAATGACTTTGCATTTTTCGCACATCGGCTTTACAGAAGGTCTTACCTTCATGATGATAACCTCCCAGTCCTTAAGTTGCACGCGTCAAACCATCAAGTATTATCCTGAACGGTCCGCAAGTGCATGCAGTGCGCTATTTAGAATCTCGAGTGCTACTTTCGATATGTGATGCGACCTTTACTCAAATCGTATGGTGACAACTGTACGACCACTTTGTCCCCAGTCAGGATACGGATGAAGTGCATCCGCAGCTTTCCGGAAACGTGGGCTAGAATTTGATGTCCATTCTCAAGCTCTACTCGAAACGTAGCATTCGGCAACGGCTCGATGACCGTTCCTTCAACTTCAATCACGTCTTCTTTAGCCAACGTCATTCTCCTTTCTCATTCCCATTTGCAGCGGCCAGTGTTTCCGCGTACTTCGCGATGATGTAACGGAGTTTACTGTTTGTTACCCGTCCGCTTTCACTTAAACTTTGACAGACCTCATGGCTTATCGCTTGCTGCAGCTCCAGATGGAGCACACTTTTGCGTTTTGGCTGGTCAAACTTTCGCTTGTCCCCGTCCGCTATGTGGACGAATTTCGCATCCGCAATACCGACGATGACGGCGATCTTACCTTGATCGCGACCTTGGCGTACTCTGACGAATTGACCAATCTGTGGTGCCGGAATGCTGCTCATCCCATTCACCTACTCTTGCAACTTCGTCAAAATCTCACAACCGTCTTGTGTAACGGCTACTGTATGTTCGAAGTGAGCACACAGCGATCCGTCCAACGTAACGACCGTCCAGTTGTCCGCCAATGTCTTCGTGTGACGTTCCCCGATGATAACCATCGGTTCAATCGCGAGCGTCATGCCCGGCTTCAACCGAGGTCCGCGGTTTGGAACTCCGTAATTCGGAATCTGAGGCTCTTCATGAAGATCCGTACCGACTCCGTGACCTACATACTCACGCACGACTGACATCCCCGCATCTTCGATTACGCGCTGAATCGCGTGGGATACCGTATAAAGACGAACATCCGATTTGACCAGTTCAAGTCCGGCAAAGAGCGAGCGCTCTGTCACATCGAGCAGCCGCTGGGCTGCTTCCGATATGGTGCCGACGCCATATGTCCAGGCGGAATCACCGTGATATCCGCGATATTGCGCGCCGATATCAATGCTGATGATGTCGCCTTCGTTAAGTTTGCGTTTGCCAGGTATACCGTGCACCAGCTCTTCATTGACTGATGCGCAAATGCTACCGGAAAAACCGTTGTATCCTTTGAATGAAGGAGTTGCGCCTTGGCTTAGAATGAACTTCTCCGCGATGGCGTCTAGTTCACGTGTCGTGATTCCTGGTTCGATGTGTTGAGCCATAAGACGGTGCGTTTCCGCAACAATTCGCCCAGCTTCCCGCATGAAGCCTAGTTCCACTTCGGACTTACAAATGATCATTCGTGTTAACCTCGCAGTAAAGATACGACTTCAGACGTCACCGTATCGATTTCCTTCTCCCCGTCAACTTGACGCAACAAGCTTTTAGCTTCGTAGTAATCAAGTAAAGGAGCCGTCTTATTGATATATTCGTCAAGACGAGTGCCGACCTTCTCTTCGGAATCATCCGAACGTTGGTACAGATCGCCTTGGCATTTATCGCATACGCCTTCTTGCTGTGGCGGGTTAAATATGACGTGGTACGTCGCGCCGCAAGACTTGCAAATACGTCTACCTGTCAGACGCGCCAGCAATAATTCACGGTCAACGCTCAGGTTGATGACATGGTCAAGCTTGCGTCCCATCGTTACCAGCATGTCGTCCAGAGCTTCCGCTTGCGCTAATGTGCGAGGAAAGCCGTCCAACAAGAAGCCAGTATCACAATCCGGTTGTGCGAGACGTTCACGTACGACACCGACTGTGACGTCATCCGGAACGAGCAGACCTTGATCAATGTATTCCTTAGCCTTTAGGCCGATTGGCGTACCTTCACGCATTGCTGCGCGGAACGCATCGCCTGTGGAGATATGAGGAATACCGAACTCCGCAACAATTCGTTCAGCCTGCGTTCCTTTACCTGCCCCAGGAGGCCCCATGAATAGAATGTTCATCGAATGTCACTCCCCTTATGATAAGCATAGGCTTAACTTACGTCGGAAGTGGTTTGCTTTCGATGGCATTCGTTAAGCCTCTGCTCTACGAGAAACAGCACAATAGGTGCCGAGGTGCCTTGACGGCCCCATCAGAACCTATATGCCTATTTATTGATAAAACCTTTGTAATGACGCTTAATCAACTGGCTCTCGATCTGCTTCATCGTATCAAGCGCAACGCCGATAACGATGAGGAGCGAGGTACCACCGATCTGTACTCCTTGCGGCAAGCCAGCCAGTTTTCCGAAGATTACTGGAAGGATAGCGATGGCCGACAAGAAGAGTGCACCTGACAGCGTCAGACGAGTCATAACGCGAGTCAAGTAAGTCGCCGTTGGTTTGCCAGGACGAATACCTGGAATGTACCCACCATTCTTTTTCATTTGATCCGCCATTTGCTGAGGGTTCATTTGAACGAATGTGTAGAAGAAAGTGAATCCAACGATCAACAGGACATATAGTACTGCGCCGAGCGGCTTATCATACATTAGATTTGCACTCACCCATTTTGCCCATGCTTGATCCGCCCAGAACTGAGCGATCGTAGCCGGGAACAACAACAACGACGATGCAAAGATGACAGGGATTACGCCCGCGCCATTCACTTTAAGTGGAATGTGCGTGTTTTGTCCGCCATACATCTTGTTGCCGACAACTCGTTTCGCATATTGCACAGGAATCTTGCGTTTTCCTTCTTGAACGAAGATAACTGCGACGATCAAGAGGAATACTACTAGTAGGATCACAAGCACTTTAGCGATGCTAAGGAGCATTGGTCCCTCGCTCTCAATGAATTGATCACGATAGATATCCATGATATGTTGCGGGAATGCCGCCACGATACCAGCAAAAATGAGAATCGAGATGCCGTTGCCAATCCCCTTCTCGGTGATCTGCTCACCAAGCCACATGAGGAAAGCTGTACCAGCTGTAAGGACAATAGCGATCACGAGGTAACTCGAAAAAGTTGCATTCGGAACCATTGCCAAGCCGTACATACGGTTAAAGCCAATAGCAGTACCGAATGCTTGAATCAGACCCAAGACTACCGTACCGTAACGAGTAATCTGAGCTAACTTGCGTTTACCGACTTCTCCTTCTTTCGCCCATTGTGCAAATTTCGGGATGACATCCATCGTCAAAAGCTGCACAATGATCGATGCCGTGATGTACGGCATAATACCAAGAGCGAAGATCGAGAACTTAAATAACGCGCCACCAGAGAATGTGTTCAGCAATGTGAACAAATTCCCTTGGTCATTGGCTGTCTGAAAAACCGATGTATCAACACCAGGTACCGGAACAAATGCACCGATGCGATAAACGATCAATACCAAGAGCGTAAAAATAATTTTACGTCGCAGATCATCGACTCGCCATATATTCGATACAGTCTTGAACATTAGATCACCTCGGATTTGCCGCCGGCAGCCTCGATCTTCTCTACGGCAGATTGAGAGAACTTGTTAGCTTTAATTACTAGGCTAACAGAAAGTTCACCGTTACCCAAGATCTTGATTCCGAACATTGGGTCTTTAACGATGCCTTGTTCCATCAGCAATTCCGGAGTTACTTCAGTACCTGCAGCAAAACGGTTCAAGTCAGAAACGTTCACAACGCAGTACTCTTTACGTGTTGGGTTCAAGAAACCACGCTTTGGCAAACGACGGTACAATGGATTTTGACCGCCTTCAAAGCCTGGACGAACACCACCACCGGAACGAGCATTTTGACCTTTGTGACCACGTCCTGCTGTTTTCCCGTTACCGGAAGCAATACCGCGACCGCGGCGGAAGCTTTCTTGACGTGAACCAGGTGCTGGAGAAAGTTCGTGTAACTTCATCGTTCATCGCACCTCCTTATTAAATTTGCAGTAATTTACATGTTTTTTCAAACATTTTGTTTATGTTGAAGCTAAGAGCGAGTCTTAGCCTTCGATTTCTTCTACTTTAACCAAGTGAGTCACTTGATTAACCATACCACGAATCGCAGGATTGTCATTATGAACAACCGTTTGATTCACTTTACGCAGACCCAGTGTATTCACCGTCTTGCGATGAGTTTCTGGACGACCGATCAGACTGCGAACGAGGGTAATCTGCAATTTTGCCATAGTAGTCCCCTCCTTATCCTAACAGTTCCTGAACGGATTTACCACGCAACTTAGCTACCTGTTCTGCCGTTTTCAGGCGGGACAGACCTTCGAGCGTAGCATTAACCATGTTGATTGCATTGGAGGAACCAAGCGATTTCGTCAAGATATCGCCTACACCAGCTAATTCTAACACGGCACGAACCGGACCGCCGGCAATAACCCCTGTACCTTCGCTTGCTGGCTTCAGAAGAACTGAGCCTGCACCGAATTTACCAGTTACTTGGTGAGGGATCGTTGTGCGAACGAAAGGAACGTGAATGAGATTTTTCTTAGCGTCGTCCATACCTTTGCGGATTGCATCAGGTACTTCGGATGCTTTGCCGATACCAGCGCCAACATGGCCTTTGCCGTCACCGACAACAACGAGAGCACTAAAGCTAAAACGGCGTCCGCCTTTTACAACTTTAGCTACGCGATTAATTTGAACTACTTTTTCAGTCAGATCTAACGTATTTGGATCAACTCGCAAGTTGTTAACCTCCTTTTGTTAAATTCTTAAAACTCAAGACCAGCTTCACGAGCTGCGTCTGCCAATGATTGAATACGTCCATGATACAGATAGCCACCACGGTCGAATACAACTGCTTCAACACCAGCTTCTTTGGCGCGTTTAGCTACGAGTTCCCCAACTTTACGAGCGGATTCAGCATTACCGCCGTTCGTAATTTGGTCACGAAGCTCTTTGTCCATAGTCGAAGCTTGTGCAATTGTTACGCCCTTAACATCATCGATCAATTGAGCGTAGATATGTTTAGAGGAACGGAATACGTTCAAACGAGGACGTGCTGTCGTTCCTTCAATTTTCTTACGCACACGAAGGTGACGCTTCAAACGAGCTTTGTTTTTATCGCCTTTTGTAATCACGATTGTTTCACTCCCTTCAGTTTAGCCATTAAGCTACACGGGTAAGCGAGCTAGGCAAGATCTTATTTCTTCTTGCCAGCTTTACCTTCTTTACGCAGGATACGTTCGCCTTCGTACTTGATACCTTTACCTTTATACGGCTCTGGCTCACGAACAGCGCGAATATTAGCTGCATAAGCACCAACGCGCTCTTTGTCGATGCCTTTAACGATAATCTTCGTTTGTACAGGAACTTCGAACTCGATACCTGCTTCTGGTGTGATCTCAACTGGGTGAGAGTAACCAACGTTCAATACGAGCTTATCGCCAGTTTTGTTTGCACGGTAACCTACGCCTACGAGCTCAAGAGTCTTAGCATAGCCATCCGTTACACCAACTACCATGTTGTTAACTACAGAACGTGTAGTTCCATGAAGTGAGCGGTGTAGTTTATTATCAGAAGGACGTTCGATCAAGATCTCGTTTTCTGCGATCGATACTTTCATATCTTTGTGCAGTTCACGAGTCAAAGATCCTTTAGGTCCTTTAACCGTAATTACTGTGTTATCCAAAGTAACGGTTACGCCAGCTGGCACGTTAATTGGTTTGCGACCAATACGGGACATGGCTGCACCTCCTATCTTCTACTGTTTATTACCAAACGTAACAAACAACCTCGCCGCCGGATTTGCTTTGGCGAGCTTCTTTGTCTGTAACAACGCCTTTCGACGTAGAAATGATCGCGATTCCGAGTCCGCCAAGTACGCGAGGTACCTCGTTGGATTTCGTGTACACGCGAAGGCCTGGCTTAGAGATACGTTTCAAACCAGTGATGACACGTTCATTGTTCGCACCGTACTTCAAGAAGATACGGATGATCCCTTGTTTGTTGTCATCGATGTATTCAGCATCACGGATAAAGCCTTCACGCTTCAAGATCTCAGCGATTTGCTTCTTCATTGTAGAAGCCGGCATTTCCACTGTTTCATGACGTACTGTATTAGCATTGCGAATGCGAGTAAGCATATCTGCAATTGGATCAGACATAACCATTAGTGTGAACCTCCTTCCCGAAAAAGGGTATATTACCAGCTTGCTTTTTTAACGCCAGGAATCTGGCCTTTGTATGCCAATTCGCGGAAACAAATTCTGCAAATTTTAAACTTACGCAACACAGAATGCGGACGACCACAGCGCTCGCAACGAGTGTATGCTTGCACCTTGAACTTCGGTTTACGTTGCTGTTTGACGAGCATCGAAGTTTTTGCCACGTGTTGACACCTCCTATGATATTTGTCGGGACGAATAGTCCTCGGACAAATTCATTGTCCATTTATCCTATTCATCGATTAACGATGACTTAATCTAAGTTTCACGAATTACTTCGCAAAAGGCATGCCGAGCTGCGTCAATAGTTCACGGGACTCTTCATCCGACTTAGCTGTCGTTACAATGACGATGTCCATACCGCGTACTTTATCAACTTTATCATACTCGATCTCAGGGAAGATGATCTGCTCTTTCAAACCGAGTGTGTAGTTACCGCGACCGTCAAATGCCTTGTTCGAGATACCGTGGAAGTCACGTACACGTGGAAGTGTTACGTTGAACAATTTGTCCAAGAAGTGATACATGCGCTCACCGCGCAATGTCACTTTAACACCGATCGGCATTCCTTCACGAAGCTTAAAGCCAGCGATGGATTTCTTAGCACGAGTGATTACTGGCTTTTGACCAGCGATCAATTGCATTTCAGCAACTGCAACGTCCAAGACCTTAGAGTTAGATACCGCTTCACCCATACCCATGTTGATAACGACTTTCTCAACTTTAGGGACTTGCATTACAGTCGTATAATTAAACTTCTGCATCAAAGCAGGAGTAATTTCGTTCAAATAGCGTTCTTTTAAACGAGTTGCCATTTAGAATGGACCTCCTTTCTTAGCGATTAGTCGATGATTTCGCCGGAGCGTTTCGCAACACGTACTTTTTTGCCGTTCTCCAACACTTTGTAACCGATACGTGTTACTTTGCCCGACTTCGGATCCACGTGCATAACGTTCGATACGTGGATTGGAGCTTCTTGCTCGATGATTCCGCCTTGTGGATTGCTTTGGTTAGGCTTCTGATGCTTCTTAACCATGTTTACGCCTTCTACAAGAACGCGGTTCATACGAGGATACGCTGCGATGACGCGGCCTTTTTTACCTTTGTCTTTACCGGTAATAACGATAACCGTGTCGTCTTTCTTAACGTGCAATTTATTGTTATGCGACTCGAGAACTTTTTTAGTTCGTGGCATGTGTTACACCTCCTGAGTCTTGCCAAGCGGGCAAGCTAATTAGATAACTTCCGGTGCCAGGGAAACGATTTTCATGAAGTCTTTGTCGCGAAGTTCGCGAGCAACAGGTCCAAAAATACGTGTTCCGCGTGGTCCTTTGTCCTCTTTTACGATAACCGCTGCATTCTCGTCGAATGCGATGTAGGAACCGTCTTTACGACGAACCGAACGCTTCGTACGAACGATAACAGCTTTAACAACGTCACCCTTTTTGACAACGCCGCCTGGTGTTGCTTGCTTGACAGAACACACGATAATGTCTCCGATGTGGCCTACGCGACGTCCAGTACCACCCAAGACACGAATGCACATCAATTCTTTAGCACCAGAGTTATCTGCTACAGCTAAACGTGTAAATGGTTGAATCATTGTGGTTTCCTCCTTTCGGCTAAACTACCGAAACATTAAACGATAACAGCTTTTTCAACGATCTCAACGAGTCTCCAGCGCTTGTCTTTGGACAGCGGGCGAGTCTCCATGATTTTTACAGTATCGCCGATTTTAGCTTCATTGTTTTCGTCATGCGATTTGAATTTTTTCGTGTATTTGATGCGTTTGTGGTACAAGTCATGCTTCTTGTATGTTTCAACCGCTACAACGATTGTTTTATCCATTTTATCGCTGACAACTTTGCCGATTTGCACTTTACGAGCGTTACGTTGTTCACTCATGAGTGTAATGCCTCCTTCCTGGTAACAGGATGAATATAGTCAGTCATGACACGACTTTAATTAACCGCTAATCCCAAGTTCTCTTTCGCGCAATACCGTTTTAGCACGAGCAATTGCTTTACGTACGTCACGGATGCGTGTTGGGTTGTCAAGCTGTCCAGTAGCCAATTGGAAACGGAGGTTGAAGAGTTCTTCCTTGAATCCTGCAACTTTTTGTTCGAGTTCAGCAGTGGTCAAGTTACGAAATTCATTAGCTTTCATTTGCTTCACCACCCATTTCTTCGCGCTTCACGAACTTCGTCTTAATAGGCAACTTGTGCGCTGCAAGACGCATCGCTTCGCGAGCGATTTCCTCAGATACTCCGGAAAGTTCGAACATGATCTTGCCTGGCTTAACTACGGCAACCCATTTCTCAACGTTACCTTTACCGGAACCCATCCGAACCTCAAGCGGCTTTTGCGTGATTGGTTTATCAGGGAAAATTTTAATCCATACTTGACCGCCACGTTTGATGTAACGAGTCATTGCAATACGCGCAGCCTCGATTTGACGGTTCGTGATCCAAGTTGGCTCAAGAGCTTGCAAACCGTATTCACCGAAGTTAACTGTTGTGCCGCCCTTTGCTTGACCTTTCAAGCTACCGCGTTGTTGTTTACGATGTTTGACACGTTTAGGTACCAACATGATTTAGTTGCCTCCTTCCTCAACAGCCTTTTTCTTAGCCGTAGGAAGTACCTCTCCACGATAGATCCATACTTTTACGCCGATACGGCCATAAGTTGTATGAGCTTCTGCCGTTCCATAATCAATGTCAGCGCGAAGCGTATGAAGTGGTACAGTTCCTTCGCTGTAACCTTCCGAACGAGCAATTTCAGCTCCACCAAGACGACCACTAACCGCTGTCTTAATACCTTTCGCACCAGAGCGAATTGTACGTTGAATAGCTTGTTTCAACGCGCGGCGGAAAGAAACGCGGCGTTCCAATTGCTGTGCAATGCTCTCAGCAACCAGGATAGCGTCCAGATCTGGAGTTTTGATTTCCGAAATGTTGATGTGTACTTTCTTGTCGCCAGCAATCTTAGTTACTTCACGACGAAGTGCTTCAACCTCGGAACCGCCTTTACCGATTACCATGCCCGGTTTAGCGGTATGGATCGTTACGTTCACGCGATTAGCGGCACGTTCGATCTCGATTTTAGATACCGCAGCTTCTTTCAGTTTATTCTTCAGAAACTCACGAATCTTAACGTCTTCGATAAGCAGTGTGCCGAAATCTTTTTCAGCGTACCATTTGGATTCCCAATCTCGGATAATACCTACACGTAATCCGACGGGATTTACCTTTTGACCCACACGTTTTCCCTCCTTATTTCTCGGATACCACGATCGTGATGTGGCTTGTTCTCTTATTGATACGGCTTGCACGTCCCATAGCACGTGGACGGAAGCGTTTCATTGTCGGACCTTCATTAGCGTAAACTTGCTCAATAACAAGCTTGTTTACGTCCATTTGATAGTTATGCTCTGCATTTGCAATCGCAGAATTAAGCAATTTTTCTACCACTGGGGACGCCGACTTTGGCGTATGGCGCAAAATTGCGATTGCCTCGCCCACTTGCTTTCCGCGGATCAAGTCGATAACGAGCTTGACTTTGCGAGGAGCGATGCGAACATTATTCGCATGTGCTTTAGCTTGCATAGTAGTACCTCCCCTCGAATGCTAAGTTCGATTTATCGTTTACCCGTTTTCTTATCATCATCATGACCTTTGTACGTACGAGTAGGAGCGAACTCACCGAGTTTGTGACCTACCATATCTTCAGTTACGTACACAGGCACGTGTTTGCGGCCATCATAAACCCCAAACGTATGTCCGATGAATTGTGGGAAAATTGTGGAGCGACGGGACCAAGTCTTAATCACGACTTTCTTGCCGCCTTCGTTCAACACTTCTACCTTCTTCATCAGGTGACCATCGATAAATGGTCCTTTTTTCAAACTGCGACCCATGTGTAAATCCTCCCTTCGCGAAACTTGTTTGCATCGCTTGTTACGTTGCTCAAGTATTTAACCAGATAAATGTTACTTCGTGCGAGAACGAACGATGTATTTATCGGATTGCTTACCTTTTTTACGCGTCTTGTAACCGAGAGTCGGTTTGCCCCATGGAGACATTGGCGATTTGCGGCCGATAGGCGCGCGACCTTCACCACCACCGTGTGGGTGATCAACCGGGTTCATAACAACCCCGCGGACAACTGGGCGTTTGCCCAACCAACGGCTGCGTCCAGCTTTACCGATCTTAATGAGTTCGTGGTCTCCGTTACCTACAGCACCGATAGTAGCGCGGCAAACTTTCAACACTTTACGAACTTCACCAGATGACAAGCGAACTGTTACATAACGATCTTCTTTACCAAGCAATTGAGCTTCCGTACCAGCTGCGCGAACGAGCTGACCGCCCTTACCTGGTTGCAATTCGATGTTGTGGATAACTGTACCTACAGGGATATTTTCGAGCGGCAATGCGTTACCGATCTTGATATCAGAGCCAGCACCAGACATGATAACATCGTCTACTTTCAAACCTTTAGGAGCAATGATATAAGCCTTCTCACCGTCAGCGTAGTTGATCAACGCGATGTTCGATGTGCGGTTTGGATCATACTCGATTGTAGCAACGCGGCCTGGAATGCCGTCTTTTGTACGTTTAAAGTCGATCACGCGGTATTTACGCTTGTGACCGCCGCCTTGGTGACGGATCGTAATCTTACCTTGGTTATTGCGGCCCGCTTTCTTGCTAAGTGGAGCCAACAAGGATTTCTCCGGTGTGCTTGTTGTGATTTCTTCGAACGTAGAAACGCTCATGCCACGACGAGCCGGGGAAGTCGGTTTGTACTTTTTGATAGGCACTTGTTTTCCCTCCTTACTTCAGAACTTGTTTATTTATACCGTTTCAAAGAATTCAAGCGGCTTGCTGTCTTTAGCCAACGTTACGAATGCTTTTTTCCATTCTGTTGTGTAACCGTTGTAGCGACCATAGCGCTTAGGCTTAGCCGGAACACGCAATGTGTTCACGTTTGCCACTTTTACTTTGAAGATCTGCTCGATGGCATTCTTGATTTCCGTCTTGTTCGCACGGATCTCAACCTCAAATACGTATTTAAGATCATCCATCATATCTGCAGTACGCTCAGTAATAATCGGACGCTTAATGATATCACGAGGGTCTTTCATTACGCAAACACCTCCTCTACCTTCGAAACCGCATCCTTCGTGATGATGAGCTTCTGGTGGCGAAGTACGTCATAAACGTTTACTCCGTCAGCCGCAAGCAATTTCACCGAAGGGATGTTGCGAGCGGAGAGCGCCACGTTGTCGTTGTACTCAGGTACTACTACAAGCGCTTTGCGATCCACTTTCAAGTTGTTCAGAATCGCTTGGAATTCTTTCGTCTTCGGAGCGTTCATTGTCAACTCATCAAGTACGATAATTTGATTTTCTAACACTTTGGAAGAAAGTGCAGATTTGATCGCCAGACGGCGAACTTTCTTAGGAAGCTTATAGGAATAACTGCGAGGTGTTGGACCAAATACCACACCACCGCCTACCCATTGCGGTGAACGAATCGAACCTTGACGGGCACGACCAGTTCCTTTTTGTTTCCAAGGCTTACGGCCACCGCCGCTTACTTCGGAACGACCTTTAACCTTGTGCGTACCTTGACGCAGAGATGCAAGCTGCATAACTACTGCTTCGTGAAGCACGCTTTTGTTTGGTTCAATACCGAATACACTGTCAGCCAATTCAATCTCGCCAACTTGTGCACCAGAGATGTTGTATACTGCTACTTTAGGCATTCTGAGCTCCTCCTTTCCTCACCGATTACTTTTTAACTGCGGATCTAATGTTAATGAAGCTGTTCTTAGCACCAGGAATGGAGCCTTTAACGAGGATAACGTTACGTTCTGTATCCACTTTAACAACTTCAAGATTTTGAATTGTGATTGTTTCTGCACCCATGTGACCTGGAAGGCGTTTGCCTTTAGGTACGCGGTTCGCTTGAATGGAACCCATGGAACCAGGACCACGATGGTAACGGGAGCCGTGTGCCATTGGACCAGTGCTTTGTCCCCAACGTTTGATAACGCCAGCGAATCCTTTACCTCTCGAAATACCTGTTACGTCTACGAATTCACCTACAGCGAACATGTCAGCCTTAAGCTCCTGGCCAACTTCGTACTGAGAAAGTTCTACACCACGAAGTTCTTTAACGTAGCGCTTAGGTGCTGTGTTTGCTTTCTTCGCATGGCCGATTTCCGGCTTAGTTGCGCGCTTTTCCTTTTTATCAGCATAGCCGATTTGGATAGCTTCGTAACCATCGTTCTCAACGTCTTTTTTCTGCAAAACGACGCAAGGACCAGCTTCGATAACTGTTACCGGCAATACATTACCTTCAGCGGTAAATACTTGAGTCATGCCGAGTTTTTTTCCTAAGATACCTTTCATGTTGACACCTCTTTTCCTTTCCATAATCCGTACTTACGATTTTTTTCCAAGCTTACAGCTTGATTTCGATATCTACACCAGACGGCAAGTCCAGTCGCATCAACGCGTCTACCGTTTGCGGTGTTGGATTCACGATGTCGATCAAGCGCTTATGAGTGCGCATTTCGAACTGCTCGCGAGAATCCTTGTACTTGTGCACCGCACGAAGAATCGTGATAATTTGCTTCTCCGTTGGCAACGGGATCGGACCAGAAACACCAGCTCCGGAACGTTTCGCTGTCTCAACGATTTTCTCCGCGGATTGATCAAGAATTCTGTGATCGTATGCTTTCAAGCGGATACGAATTTTTTGCTTTGCCATTATATTCCCTCCTTTAATCGCCCAATTTTGCATCGGACATACTCAGCGAAAATTTTCCTACGCACCACCCATGGCAAAGGGGCCGGGTGTGTCGGTAACCTCTCGCTTCATCGCAACGTCGACGAACAACATTCACTATTATATATAATCACCCTGATAAATGCAAGCTTTTGTTCTAATTTTTCAGATTGCTATATGATTTAATCACTAAACAACAGAAATTAGTAAGTCTGCACAACAGGGATGCTTATTTCTTGATTGAACTATGCCATTATATAATGAAGCAGCACCTAATCGCTACGGTAATGGTTGGGATTCAACAACAGCCTATTCGACCATTATAATTACAGTCTCTTCTATTATAATGATAATGTTGTTTCGTTAAGCTCCTCAGCGGATATAGCTACTTGCTGCGTCGATATACCGATACCCTGAATGAGTTCCATCAACTCTTTCATTTCGATCATCATGTTCTTCATCGAAGAAGCGCTTATACTCGACTTCGCCACAATATCACGGAATGCATCGTTGGTCACTCCCGTCCATTCGCGAACACCATCCACATTGTTCTTCACTTCTGTGATCATGTGAATGACCGTATTCGTTACATCTGCTGAGTTGCCAATCAATTTCTCAATATCCGCGACGGTTTGCTTCGTATGAGATGCCAGCTTGTTTACTTCTTTCGCCACTACCGCGAAACCCGCGCCTTGTTCGCCTGCTCTGGCTGCTTCTATTGAAGCATTCAAGGACAGCAGATTCGTTTGATCTGCAATCTCTTTAACAGCTGAGACGATCGAGCGGATGCGATCAGATGTATCCCTTAGCATAGAAACATTCTCGTGCATCTCATTGGCCTTAGCATCAATAGTTTGAATTCCTTCTACAAACTGAACCATCAAATGTTCGCCTTCGCCTGCCTTATCTTCCGCCTCGTGAGCAGATATGGAGGATTCTTTCACTGTCTCGTTGATTTCTATGCCTCGCTTGATAAGTGCCTCTATCGTATTGCTAGTTTCTTGAGTAAGCTGTGCGAGTTGTTCGCTTAGATGCGATATATTATTCTTCAGTTCATTCTTCACTTGATTGTATTGCTGCTCGCGTTCCGCTCTAAACTGTTCTTCATAGATCTCCAACACAAGTCGCTGTTCAAGGTTGAGTACTTTGTTCACTGCGCAAATCACCTCGTTAGCAACCTCTGCATCTGGCATGTGCAATATGATTTTGGTTATCAACTCACTTTGGAGATTATGAAAAGCTCCAATATACCATTTTGTATCTAAACCAATCTTTTGATGTTTCGTAGCTATCATTAATCTCTTTCGTACGTACTCCTCATCAATGATTCCGTTGAACATCTCTTCTATGTGTAGGCGCAAAGTCTTCTTCAAACGATCAATGGTGCTGTACTTCTCGATAATGAGCTTCAACTCTTCAACACCAAGAATCGTTTTGTAAAAGGATTCAGTCATCTCATCCATAAATTCGAGTATGTAGGGCTTTATCCAGCGTAAAATGGACAGATCCTCTTCCGTCAATTCAATCATATCAATTTGCAACCTTAGTGGATGATCTTGATCAAGTATAATTCTTCCTTCACTCGCCTTATTATTCTGATCTAACTTCCAATACCTCACGGAACCTTGAGTAGTTGCAGACTCAGGGGAAGCAAGCAGCTTGTTCCGCTTAACTGGTAACCAACGTGTAAATTTACTCATTAGATACTCTCCTTTATTTACAGAAGGAATTCATATTCTGATGCTCCATTTACACCTTTCAGCCACAGAGCACTTTGTATTCTTCATTCCGCAATCATAATCAACTACTGTCGAATATTCACAGAATAGGTGCGGCTATAGGATATTACAGTAATAACTGTAAACCTGCAGTGATTAATTTATCAATAAAATGTTATGAACAGAAATACTTGGTTATATAAAAAGGGAGTTACCCTGTAAGTAGATTACCTACCTCTAGGGTAACTCCTCTTTAAAAAGCGTTAAGCTTTAATTATTTTTGGATGCTTGCTACTGCACCAGCACCAACTGTACGGCCACCTTCGCGGATAGCGAAGCGTGTACCCTCTTCAATCGCAATTGGATTGATGAGTTTAACTGTAACAGTGATGTTGTCGCCAGGCATAACCATTTCAGTACCTTCTGGAAGGTCGATAACGCCAGTCACGTCAGTTGTACGGAAGTAGAACTGTGGACGGTAGCCTGTGAAGAATGGCTTATGACGGCCACCCTCTTCTTTAGTCAGTACGTAAACAGATGCAGTGAACTCAGTGTGAGGTTTAACTGTACCTGGTTTAACCAATACTTGACCGCGCTCGATGTCTTTACGGTCTACACCACGGAGCAAAGCACCGATGTTGTCGCCCGCTTGAGCGGAATCAAGAAGTTTGCGGAACATCTCAACGCCTGTAACAACAGACTTACGAGTTTCTTCTTGGATACCAACGATTTCGATTTCTTCGCCCACTTTAACAGTACCGCGCTCTACACGACCTGTAGCAACTGTACCGCGACCAGTGATGGAGAATACGTCCTCAACAGGCATCAAGAAAGGCTTATCAGTTTGACGCTCTGGCTCAGGGATGTAAGTGTCGATTTGTTCGAACAATTCAACAACTTTGTCAGCCCACTCGCCATCAGGGTTTTGCAACGCTTCACGAGCAGAACCACGGATGATTGGAGTATCGTCGCCTGGGAATTCGTACTCGGAAAGAAGGTCACGAATTTCCATTTCAACGAGTTCAAGCAACTCTTCGTCTTCAACCATGTCGCATTTGTTCATGAATACGACGATGTAAGGTACGCCTACTTGGCGGGACAGAAGGATGTGCTCACGAGTTTGTGGCATTGGACCGTCAGCTGCGGAAACAACCAAGATCGCGCCGTCCATTTGAGCAGCACCAGTGATCATGTTTTTAACATAGTCAGCATGCCCTGGGCAGTCAACGTGTGCATAGTGACGGTTAGGTGTTTCATACTCAACGTGGGAAGTTGAGATTGTGATACCGCGCTCACGCTCTTCTGGAGCTTTGTCGATTTGGTCGAATGCGATTGCAGCACCACCATAACGCTTGGAAAGTACAGTTGTGATTGCAGCAGTCAAAGTTGTTTTACCATGGTCAACGTGACCGATAGTACCGATGTTAACATGCGGTTTAGTACGTTCAAATTTTGCCTTTGCCATTTGAACAATTCCTCCTTAATAAGTGGAATAATATATTGGAATGTGAGGTCGACATCCTAGATTAAATCCGGTACGCCGACCATAGTTAATTAATCTACGAAACCAAAGCGATATTACTCGCCTTTGTTCTTCGCAATGATCTGTTCGGAAATGTTGCGTGGAACCTCTTCATAGTGAGAGAGTTCCATCGAGAACACGCCGCGTCCTTGTGTACCGGAACGAAGTGTTGTGGAATAACCAAACATCTCGGATAGAGGTACCTTAGCATTGATTACTTGCGCACCTGCGCGGGAATCCATGCCTTCGATACGACCACGACGGGAGTTCAGCATACCCATAACGTCGCCCATGTACTCTTCAGGAACCGTAACTTCAACCTTCATGATTGGCTCGAGCAATACAGGAGCACATTTCTCCTTAGCAGCTTTAAGCGCCATAGAACCAGCGATCTTAAACGCCATTTCACTGGAGTCAACATCATGATAAGAACCGTCGAAGATTGTAGCTTTGATATCAACGAGCGGGAAGCCAGCGAGTACGCCGTTCTTCATGGACTCTTCGATACCAGCTTGAACCGGACCGATGTATTCACGAGGAACGACACCACCGACAACTTTGTTCTCGAAGGTGAAGCCAGCGCCTGGTTCTTGCGGTTCGAAATTGATCCATACGTGACCGTATTGACCACGACCACCGGACTGACGAACGAACTTACCTTCAACCTTAGCAGCTTGTTTAAATGTTTCACGGTAAGCAACTTGTGGGTTACCTACATTCGTCTCAACTTTAAACTCACGGCGCATACGGTCGATGATGATCTCCAAGTGAAGCTCACCCATACCAGCAAGGATCGTTTGACCCGTTTCTTCGTCTGTGTATGCACGAAGAGTTGGATCTTCTTCTGTCAGTTTGCCAAGAGCTGTAGCCATTTTATCTTGGTCAGCTTTGGTCTTAGGTTCAACAGCGATCTGGATAACTGGATCAGGGAAGTTCATGGACTCCAGGATAACCGGAGCTTTCTCATCACACAGTGTATCACCTGTACCTGTATCTTTCAAACCTACAGCAGCTGCGATATCGCCAGAGTAAACTGTGTCGATTTCTTCGCGGCTGTTAGCATGCATCTGAAGGATACGGCCGATACGCTCACGTTTACCTTTCGTTGCATTCAGAACGTAAGAGCCAGAGCTCAATACACCGGAATACACGCGGAAGAACGTCAATTTACCGACATAAGGGTCAGTCATGATCTTGAACGCAAGTGCTGCGAAAGGCTCTTCGTCAGAAGAATGACGAACAACTTCAGTTTCCTCATCGCCTTCGACATGACCTTTGATAGCAGGTACATCGAGTGGGGATGGTAGGAAATCAACAACAGCGTCGATCATGCGTTGAACACCTTTGTTACGGTAGGAAGATCCGCATACTACTGGGAAGATTTGAACGTTACAAACACCTTTACGGAGAGCAGCTTTCAGTTCTTCAACTGAAATTTCTTCACCCTCAAGGTATTTCATCATCAAGTCTTCGTCGAGTTCAGCAATCTTCTCAACCATTTCCATACGAAGCTCTTCAGCTTGTGCTTGAAGCTCAGCAGGAATGTCTGTTACTTCATCCTTCAATCCAAGATCATCAACGAACATATGAGCTTTCATCTCAAAGAGGTCGATGATACCTGTGAAGATATCTTCTGCACCGATAGGCAATTGAATTGCAACTGCGTTCGCTTGCAGACGATCTTTCATCGTTCCAATTACATTAAGGTAATCAGCACCGATGATGTCCATCTTGTTGACGTATGCAATACGAGGAACAGAGTACTTGTCAGCTTGACGCCATACAGTCTCTGATTGCGGCTCTACGCCTTCCTTCGCAGAAAATACACCTACGGCTCCATCCAATACGCGCAGGGAACGCTCAACCTCAACTGTGAAGTCAACGTGGCCCGGAGTATCGATGATATTTACGCGATGACCTTTCCACTGCGCAGTTGTCGCAGCGGATGTGATCGTAATACCACGTTCTTGCTCTTGCTCCATCCAGTCCATAGTTGCTGCACCTTCGTGCACCTCACCAATTTTGTGAGTACGGCCTGTGTAGAACAAGATGCGCTCCGTTGTAGTTGTCTTACCAGCATCAATGTGTGCCATGATCCCGATATTACGCGTATTTGCCAGAGAGAACTGTCTTGCCATAATGTGGTCTCCCTTCAAATATGGGTTGTTGATTCAAGAACAATAAACTTTTGATCCTACCAGCGGTAGTGAGCAAATGCTTTGTTCGCCTCAGCCATTTTGTGAGTGTCTTCGCGTTTCTTAACTGCTGCTCCAGTGTTATTGGAAGCATCGATAATCTCAGCCGCCAGACGCTCTTCCATTGTTTTCTCACCGCGGTTGCGGGAGTAGTTAACCAACCAGCGCAATCCCAAGGATGTACGGCGTTCTGGTTTAACTTCGATAGGTACTTGATAGTTAGAACCACCTACACGGCGAGCTTTAACCTCAAGGACCGGCATAATATTTTTCAATGCTGCTTCAAACACTTCCATAGGCTCATTGCCTGTGCGCTCTTGAATGATATTGAATGAATCATACAAGATTGTTTGAGCAACACCACGTTTACCATCGATCATGATGCGGTTGATCAAACGAGTAACCAACTTGCTGTTGTATACCGGATCTGGCAACACGTCGCGCTTAGTAACAGGACCTTTACGTGGCATGTGTATCCCCCTTTCTCGTAAAGTCATGATATTCTCATGAACTAATTAACTTATTTTTTTGCTTTAGGACGCTTAGTACCGTATTTAGAACGAGCTTGCATACGGTTGTTAACACCTGCAGTATCCAATGCACCGCGAACGATGTGATAACGAACACCCGGAAGGTCCTTAACACGGCCACCACGAACAAGAACGACACTGTGCTCTTGCAAGTTGTGTCCGATACCACCGATATATGCAGTAACCTCTACGCGGTTCGTCAAACGAACACGAGCGTATTTACGAAGTGCGGAGTTTGGCTTCTTCGGAGTCATAGTACCCACACGAGTACAAACACCACGCTTCTGAGGAGCGCTGATATCCGTTTCCTCACGCTTCAAGGCATTGAAACCTTTTTGCAAAGCTGGGGATTTGGACTTCGTTACTTTAGCTTGACGGCCTTTACGAACTAGTTGGTTAATAGTTGGCATGTTGCCACCCCCTTCCCATGATATAAACACCTTTACAATTCGTTCATTCAAGCCCACAGATCCAGGTGGTTCATAAATGAACAAATGAAAAGTTTTTGCCTCGGAATCTGTTCCGTCATCCTTAACAAAAACATAGGTTCACTACTTTTTAATAACTGCTGCCATGGCAGCACCAACATCTATACCGCACGCCTTGCCTAGATCTAGCATAGTCTCGACTTCCGTCAATTTAACACCATGCTTGCTGCAAAGACTAGTTATCTTGGATATGAGTTTCTCATCAGCATCCAAGGCGATATAAACTTCGACGGCTTGGTTAGATTCAACCAGCTTAATCGTCTGTCTTGTCCCAATCTTAACCTTCAAGTCCTGTAGACTCTTATCATTAGACATTGTTGCTTAATCCTCCAAAAGCACAGGCAGTTGTCTCGGGCACACTCCGATATATTATCACTTCAGTAACTAGATGTCAACCGATTATTACTACATTTTTATAAAATGCATGTGTGAAGCCGTACAGTCCTGCTATAGACGGGACTGCACGGCTTCTATATGCCATGATTATTCGGCTGCACCTACACCTGCATGCTCAAGAGCCTCTTCCATTTGTTCGTTCAATGGATTGACTATTTTAACACTGCGGTAGCGGTTCATACCTGTACCAGCAGGAATCAGCTTACCGATAATAACATTTTCCTTCAGACCAAGCAGCTGATCGACTTTACCCTTGATAGCGGCATCTGTCAGGACACGAGTCGTCTCCTGGAAGGATGCAGCCGACAAGAAGGAATCTGTCTCAAGAGACGCCTTCGTGATACCGAGCAGGATCGGTTTTGCAACCGCTGGCTCTTTATCATTGAAGATCGCTTCTTTGTTCGCAGCTTCGTACTCGTG
This sequence comes from Paenibacillus sp. EB106-04-04-XG159, assembly GCF_058791835.1. Taxonomy (NCBI): domain Bacteria; kingdom Bacillati; phylum Bacillota; class Bacilli; order Caryophanales; family Paenibacillaceae; genus Paenibacillus; species Paenibacillus sp. EB106-04-04-XG159. The sequence continues at coordinate 32,846 of NZ_JBYTDY010000024.1, forward strand.
CATATCGACGAACGATCCTGGAAGAAGCGTTGTATCTCCAGCATCAATGATGCGGATTTTACGAAGCATCTGCTTAATCATAACCTCAACGTGCTTATCGTTGATCTCAACGCCCTGGTTACGATATACGCGTTGCACTTCTTGCAAGATATAGTTCTGTACGCCGCGAATACCTTTAATGCGCAGCATTTCTTTAGGGTCAATCGAGCCTTCCGTAATCTCGTCGCCCGCCTCAATCGTTTGACCTTCATGTACGCGAATACGTGAGCCATAGGTTACAGCATAGACTTTCGACTCTGCCTCACCTTGAACCTCAACTTCGCGACGATCTTTCGTTTCGCGGATTTCCTTGATTACGCCGTCAAGCTCGGAGATGATCGCTTGACCTTTCGGATTGCGCGCCTCGAAGAGCTCTTGGATACGCGGCAAACCTTGGGTAATATCGTCGCCCGCAACACCGCCGGTGTGGAACGTACGCATCGTGAGCTGCGTTCCTGGTTCACCGATCGATTGCGCGGCGATAATGCCGACTGCCTCACCGATCTCAACGAACTTGCCAGTTGCCAAGTTGCGTCCGTAACAGATCTTACATACGCCATGACGCGCACGGCAGCTAAGAACGGAGCGGATCTGGAGCGTTTTAATGCCGGCATCCACGATAGCGGAAGCCTTATCTGAATCAATCAGTTCATTGCGATTAACGATAATCTCGCCAGTCTCAGGATGTTTAATCGTCTGGAAGGAGTAGCGTCCTTCGATACGGTCATACAAGCCCTCGATAACTTCCTTACCGTCGGAAATGTTGCTGACTGTAAAGCCTTTGTCCGTTCCACAATCATCTTCACGGACGATTACGTCCTGCGCAACGTCAACGAGACGACGAGTCAAGTAACCCGAGTCTGCCGTACGAAGCGCTGTATCCGCCAAACCTTTACGAGCACCGTGAGTGGAGATAAAGTACTCCAAGACCGTCAGGCCTTCACGGAAGTTCGATTTAATTGGCAATTCGATGATTCGACCAGACGGGTTCGCCATGAGACCACGCATACCGCCCAGCTGAGTAATCTGTGATTTGTTACCCCGCGCCTTGGAATCCACCATAAGCATGATGGAATTGTAGCGATCCATCGATTTCATGAGGACCTTCGTGATGGAGTCCTTCGTTTCAGACCACACCTCGATAACACGGTCATAACGTTCATCATTCGTAATCAGACCACGACGATATTGGTTCGTGATCACGCGAACCTTCTCTTCGGATTGCTTCAGCAACTCAACCTTCTCTTGCGGTACGATAACGTCTGAAACCGCAATAGAGATCCCTGCACGAGTCGAATACGTGAAGCCAAGCTGCTTGATATCGTCCAAGATGACGGATGTCTTTGTTGTATGGAATACTTCAAAGCATCGAGCGATAATTTGACCCAAATAATCCTTGCCGACTGCTCCCGTTTCCGGAATGCTGTCCATGATCTCACGGATATTGGCGCCTTTATCATAGATAAAGTATATTTCAGGAGTTCCCTCGAACAAATTGCGCTTAGTTGGCTCATTGATGTAAGGGAAATCTTTAGGGAATATCTCGTTAAAGATGATTCGTCCAACTGTCGTTACAAGCAATGCATCCTGCTGTTTCTCGGTAAACGAAGTCTTGCCGAGGGCTTTAACAGGAATGACAACGCGAGCATGCAGCGATGCCACTTCACGCTGATAAGCAGACACAGCCTCGTTCATCGAAGTCAGCATCATGCCTGAGCCTTTGGCTTCCTTGTTGTCCATCGTCAAGAAGTATGATCCAAGAACCATATCCTGAGACGGTGTAACAACAGGCTTGCCATCTTTAGGGTTCAAGATGTTGCCGGAAGCCAGCATAAGCAAGCGCGCTTCTGATTGAGCTTCAGCAGACAATGGAACGTGAACCGCCATCTGGTCACCGTCGAAGTCAGCGTTGTACGCTGTACATACGAGCGGATGAAGCTTGATCGCGCGTCCTTCTACAAGGATCGGTTCAAACGCTTGAATACCAAGACGGTGAAGCGTAGGCGCGCGGTTCAGCAGAACTGGGTGTTCACGGATGACTTGCTCCAGAACGTCCCATACTTCAGGGCTGACACGTTCAACCTTGCGTTTCGCACTCTTGATGTTGTGAGCAAGACCTTTGTTAACGAGTTCCTTCATAACGAAAGGCTTAAACAACTCAAGCGCCATTTCTTTTGGCAGACCGCATTGATACATCTTCAGACTTGGACCTACTACGATAACGGAACGACCAGAATAGTCAACACGTTTACCGAGCAAGTTCTGACGGAAACGACCTTGTTTACCTTTGAGCATATGGCTCAAGGATTTCAAAGGACGGTTACCTGGACCTGTAACTGGACGACCGCGACGACCGTTGTCGATCAACGCGTCAACAGCTTCTTGAAGCATACGCTTCTCGTTCTGCACGATAATATCCGGAGCTCCGAGATCAAGCAAGCGCTTCAGTCGATTATTCCGGTTAATGACGCGGCGATACAGGTCGTTCAAGTCGGATGTAGCAAAGCGACCGCCGTCCAATTGTACCATCGGACGAAGTTCTGGCGGGATAACCGGAAGAACATCGAGAATCATCCATTCCGGCTCGTTGCCGGAGTTGCGGAATGCTTCGATAACTTCCAGACGCTTAATTGCACGGTTGCGGCGTTGGCCTTGAGCCGTGCGAAGCTCTTCCTTCAGCATCTCGAGTTCTTTGTCAACGTCGAGATCTTGAAGAAGTTTCTTCACTGCTTCAGCGCCCATTCCGGCTTGGAATGCAGGACCGTACTTCTCACGGTAGCTGCGGTACTCCTTCTCGGAGAGCAGTTGTTTCTTCTCAAGAGGTGTATCCTCTGGATCAGTAACAACATATGAAGCAAAGTAAATGATCTCTTCAAGCGAACGCGGTGACATGTCGAGTGCCAGACCCATACGGCTTGGAATACCTTTGAAATACCAGATGTGGGATACAGGAGCTGCGAGCTCAATATGTCCCATACGCTCACGACGAACCTTTTGACGTGTTACTTCAACACCGCATCGATCACAAACTACGCCTTTATAGCGAACACGTTTGTACTTACCGCAGTGACATTCCCAGTCTTTTGTCGGTCCGAAAATCTTCTCGCAGAACAAGCCCTCTTTCTCTGGCTTAAGCGTACGATAGTTAATCGTTTCTGGTTTCTTGACTTCGCCTCGGGACCATGATCGAATCTTCTCGGGAGAGGCGAGTCCGATCTTCATATATTCAAAATTGTTGACGTCCATCTAGGAGCGACCCTCCTTAATCTGTACTTGAGATCACCATTCTACCTACCTGGAGAGGCAGCGAACGGCCTAGTGAACTTAGGTCACAAAGTAAGAGATTAGGCAGACCGCCGAAGCTGTCTGCCGATCTCATCCAAATCTTATGGTTACTCCATCGCGAAATCGTCGTTTAAGCCGAACATCGGCTTGTCTTGAGACGTATCATCATCCTCGTCAGATTCGCGCATTTCGATTTCATTTTCATTCTCGTTCAAGATCTTGACATCCATACCTAAGCTTTGCAGCTCTTTAATCAATACTTTGAACGATTCTGGAACACCTGGTTCTGGTACATTCTCACCTTTAACAATCGACTCATAAGTCTTCACGCGGCCGACGACATCATCGGACTTGACTGTAAGAATCTCTTGCAAGGTGTAGGCAGCACCGTAAGCTTCAAGCGCCCATACCTCCATCTCACCGAAACGCTGTCCACCGAACTGCGCTTTACCGCCGAGAGGCTGCTGCGTAACGAGAGAGTAAGGACCTGTGGAACGAGCATGAATCTTATCATCGACCATGTGTGCGAGTTTGATCATGTACATGACGCCAACTGTTACTTCACGTTCGAAGGATTCACCGGTACGACCGTCATAAAGCTTAGTCTTACCGTTACGCTGCATTCCTGCTTCTTCCATCGTATCGAATACGTCGTACTCGGTCGCTCCGTCGAATACCGGAGTCGCCATATGCATACCGAGGTAACGAGCGGCCATACCCAAGTGAACCTCGAGCACCTGACCGATATTCATACGAGATGGTACACCCAGCGGGTTCAATACAACTTGAACCGGCGTGCCGTCCGGCAAGAACGGCATATCTTCTTCCGGCAAGATACGTGCGATGACACCCTTGTTACCGTGGCGTCCCGCCATCTTATCGCCTTCGGATATTTTACGCTTCTGAGCAATGTATGCGCGCACGAGTTGGTTAACACCCGGAGGCAATTCATCGCCATTCTCGCGAGTAAACACTTTAACGTCTACGACGATACCGTCAGTACCGTGAGGCACACGCAGGGAAGTGTCGCGCACTTCGCGTGCTTTCTCACCGAAGATCGCATGCAAGAGACGCTCTTCTGCAGTCAGCTCTGTAACACCCTTAGGCGTTACTTTACCTACCAGAATATCGCCTGCTTTGATCTCAGCACCGACACGAATGATACCGCGCTCGTCGAGATTCTTCAGCGCTTCTTCACCTACGTTAGGAATATCGCGTGTAATCTCTTCTGGACCGAGCTTCGTATCACGAGCTTCGGATTCATACTCCTCGATGTGAATCGATGTGTACACATCTTCCTTCACAAGCTTCTCGGAGAGAAGAATCGCATCCTCGTAGTTATAGCCTTCCCATGTCATGAACGCGACGACCACGTTGCGTCCAAGAGCGATCTCGCCCACTTCAGTGGATGGACCGTCTGCCAGAATATCGCCAACCTTGACGACATCGCCCTTGTGAGCGAGCGGACGTTGGTTAATGCAAGTACCTTGGTTAGAACGCATAAACTTCTGCAGCTTATGCTTAACCAAGTCGCCTCTAACCTCTTTGCCATCAATTACCTCGATGCGACGAACTTGAATTTCATTAGCGCTGACGCGTTCGACGATACCGTTGATCTTCGAAACGACACATACGCCTGAGTCTTTTGCGGACTTGTGTTCCATACCTGTACCGACAAACGGAGCCTGTGGAATCAAGAGCGGCACCGCTTGCCGTTGCATGTTGGATCCCATGAGCGCACGGTTGGAGTCATCGTTCTCAAGGAACGGAATGAGCGCCGTCGCTACGGAAACAACCTGCTTCGGAGAAACGTCCATGTAGTCAACGCGGTCTGTCGGCATCGTTAAGATGTTGTCAGACTGCTTATTGTAACGAACAATCACTGTATCATCACGGAACGTTCCGTCTTCATTAAGCGGAGCGTTCGCTTGAGCTACAACGTAGTTATCTTCTTCATCAGCCGTCATATAGTCGATTTGATCCGTAACCATACCAGTCTTAGGATCTATCCAACGATATGGTGCTTCGATGAAGCCATACTCGTTTACACGAGCAAATGTCGACAAGGAGTTGATCAAACCAATGTTTGGTCCCTCTGGCGTCTCAATTGGACACATCCGACCATAGTGGGAATTATGGACGTCACGGACTTCGAAGCCCGCGCGCTCACGTGTCAAACCACCAGGACCGAGTGCCGATAGACGACGCTTATGCGTCAATTCAGCAAGCGGGTTCGTCTGGTCCATAAATTGCGACAACTGGGAGCTTCCGAAGAACTCCTTGATGCTCGCAATAACCGGACGTATATTGATAAGCGCCTGCGGCGTGATCACATTCGCATCTTGAATCGACATACGCTCACGAACAACACGCTCCATACGGGATAAACCAATACGGAACTGGTTCTGCAGCAGCTCACCTACAGAGCGCAGACGACGGTTGCCGAGATGGTCAATGTCATCCGTGCTGCCGATGCCATGAAGCAGATCCATGAAGTAGTTGATCGACGAGATAATATCAGCCGGTGTGATATGTTTAACGGACTTATCAATTAAGCCGTTGGCAATAACTTTCACGACTTTACCGTCTTCGAGCGGAGAGAATACACTAATGCATTGAAGCGGAATATCTTCCGATTCCAGCACGCCGCCAGCTACTTGATACGTCTTGAAGCCAACATTGGTCTCAAGGCGCGGAAGAATCTCATCCAGAAGACGACGGTCGATCATCTGACCGCTCTCCGCGATAATTTCTCCAGTATCCGGATCGACGAGTGTCTCTGCCAAGCGTTGATTGAAGAGACGGTTCTTGATGTGAAGCTTCTTGTTGATCTTATAGCGACCAACATTCGCCAAGTCGTAACGCTTCGGATCAAAGAAGCGCGCAACTAGCAAGCTCTTAGCATTGTCCAAGGTAGGCGGTTCACCTGGACGAAGTCGCTCATAAATCTCGATGAGCGCTTTCTCCGTAGAATCCGTGTTGTCCTTGTCCAGCGTATTGCGGATATATTCGTCCTGCCCCAGCAGGTCGAGAATCTGTTCGTCTGTGCCAAATCCAAGCGCACGAAGCAATACCGTTACCGGAATCTTACGAGTGCGATCAATGCGGACATAGACAATGTCTTTCGCATCAGTCTCCAACTCGAGCCATGCACCACGATTCGGAATCACTGTAGCCGTGAAATTCTTCTTCCCGTTCTTATCCACTTTAGTGCTGAAATAGACACTAGGAGAGCGAACTAACTGGCTGACAATGACACGTTCTGCGCCGTTGATAATGAAAGTGCCTGTTTCCGTCATGAGCGGGAAATCACCCATGAATACTTCTTGCTCCTTCACCTCACCGGTTTCTTTGTTGAGAAGGCGCACCTTCACACGGAGTGGTGCTGCATATGTTACATCACGTTCTTTAGATTCATCGACCGAATACTTCGGCTCACCCAAGCTATAATCGATAAATTCCAGAACTAGATTGCCTGTGAAATCCTGAATCGGAGATATGTCTTGAAACATCTCTCGCAATCCTTCATCCAAAAACCATTGGTACGATTTCTGTTGGATTTCAATCAAGTTCGGAACTTCGAGAACCTCTTTGATGCGCGCATAACTGCGCCGAGTGCGTCGTCCATATTGAACAAGATGTCCTGCCAACTTTAACTCACCCCTCATGTCTACTAAAAAATGGATTGCGAATCCTTTTCGATATCCTTTATAATAAAGTCCACGAAAGAGACTCATAAACGTAATAAAATGGAAAAAGCGAGACAAAAAGAAAACGCACGCTCACGACTATAACGCCAATGGCTGGAAACGCCGTTTAAACGAGCTACCGTGTTCGTGTTGTCACGCATCCTCATATCCGATAGACTTACCCAAAATGTAAGCATTATACGTTATTTCGGTAAATTGTATGCAACCTTTTCAAAAAAAGGCTTGACAATTTACGAAATTGAGACATGAAGTCCATCCTAATACTGACATTATATAATAATAACACATTTAGCATTCGCAGTCAACTTTTAATTCCATATTTTCATACGCTTGCTAACATGTATTAATTACCATCTACTCTGCTTTTATAGCTCTGATAATGCGATACCCTTTGTCCTTCGTAACCTCTTCAACCGCATCTTCTCCAAATAGCAGCTGCAGCTTCGCAAGCGCAGATGGCGCGCCTTGCTTCTTCTGGATCACGATCCACAGGCTGCCGCCTGGGTTCAGATGATGATACGATTGCTCAAATATCCGATGCACTACTTCCTTACCTGCACGGATCGGAGGATTAGTAAGGATAACATCGAAAGTCCGCTCTCCGATCGAAGACAAACCGTCGCTCTCTTCAATCGTAACATTGGAGATCGAGTTCAGAACCGCATTTTCCGCAGCTAACGCAAGCGCACGTTCATTGACATCCACCATAGTGACGTGGCCAGATGCCGCAAGCTTTGCAGCAGTCAGTCCGATCGGGCCGTACCCACAGCCTACATCCAATATGGCCGCATCCTCAGGTATTACCATCGCATCTATCAACACACGGCTTCCATAGTCTATCCCGTCTTTCGAGAATACACCAGCATCCGATATGAAGCACAAACGGAATTGACGCAGTGTGAACTGAAATTCTTTGCGTTGGTGAGCAGTCTCTTGATGTTTACTGTAGTAGTGGGCCATGGCCATCCCCTTCTATCTGCATATCCTATTTCGTTGTCTAGGATGCGTCACATTAGTCCCACACAACATTTGTACACGTCGTATCCTAGACAACGAACCCCTTGAAGAAGCTTCAAGGGGTTCGTATTACGCTAAGCAAAAATTACTTAACTTCTACAGATGCGCCAGCTTCTTCAAGCTTAGCTTTGATAGCTTCTGCATCTTCTTTGCTTACTTTTTCTTTGATTGCTTTAGGAGCGTTGTCAACTACTTCTTTAGCTTCTTTCAAGCCAAGACCAGTGATTTCGCGAACTACTTTGATAACGTTGATCTTGCCAGCGCCAGCGCTAGTCAAGATTACGTCGAATTCTGTTTGCTCAGCTGCAGCTTCTGCTGCGCCGCCAGCAACCATTGCTACTGGAGCAGCTGCTGTTACACCGAATTCTTCTTCGATTGCTTTAACAAGGTCGTTCAGTTCCAATACGGACATGCCTTTGATGGCTTCCAAGATTTGCTCTTTGCTCATTTAGGATACCCTCCATATGCTTAATAAGTTTATACTGCTAACAAACTCCGACGGAATTCGTTTCTTACGCTTCTGCTTCTTGCTTCTCTGCAACTGCTTTGACTGCCAATGCAAAGTTGCGAACAGGTGCTTGGAGCACGCTGAGCAACATGGACAGCAAACCTTCGCGGTTTGGCAATGCTGCAAGAGCTTTGATTTGTTCTACGTCAACGACGCGGCCTTCTACAACTCCGCCTTTGATTTCAAGGGCTTCGTTCTTCTTTGCGAAATCACTAAGGATTTTCGCAGGAGCAACTACATCTTCACGGCTGAACGCGATTGCCGTAGGACCTGTCAATACTTCGTTGAGTTCAGACAACTCTGCTTCATTCGTAGCACGGCGAACCAATGTATTTTTCAATACTTGGAATTCAACGCCAGCTTCACGAAGTTGCTTACGAAGTTCAGTCACTTGGGTAACGTTCAATCCGCGGTAGTCGGCAACAACCGTTGTTACACTGCCACGAAATTTCTCAGCGATATCTGTAACTGCTTGCTGTTTCGCTTCGATGATTTTTGCGTTTGCCACTCGATCCACCTCCTACTAGATTCGTAATAAACCGCATCCGTCCGATGTTTAGACCCTACTCGAGAATATGAAAAGCCTCTGCATTGTTCCACAGAGGCATCACGATGTGAATGGCGGGCTGCTCATGTTTCCATGAAGCCAGCCATCGCACTCATTCTATTCGATCACCTCGGTAGGAGATTAAGCCTTTCGGCACCTACTGTCTACGGTACGTTTATTCAATGTTAATGACGGTGTTAACTACAACCCTGATAGAATAACATGTTGCGTCGAACGATGTCAACACTAACCGTTAATTACCATCTGGGAACGCTGCTATCTTAGCGATATTGAGCTACGTCAACGCGCGCCGCAGGTCCCATCGTGGAAGAAACCGCGATGTTCTTCATGTATACGCCTTTAGCCGCTGCCGGCTTCGCACGGTTCAATGCGTCGATCAATGCTTTCATGTTGTCGTTCAACTTGTCAGCATCGAAGGATACTTTACCGATTGGCGCATGAATTTGGCCTGCTTTGTCTAGACGGTATTCGATCTTACCAGCTTTGATCTCGCCGATCGCTTTAGTAACGTCGAATGTAACCGTACCAGCTTTAGGGTTAGGCATGAGACCTTTACCACCAAGGATACGTCCCAATTTACCTACTTCACTCATCATGTCAGGTGTTGCCACGCAGACATCAAAGTCGAACCAGCCTTGTTGGATCTTGTTGATCATATCTTGATCGCCAACGAAGTCCGCACCAGCTGCTTCAGCTTCTTTAGCTTTTTCGCCTTTAGCGAATACCAGAACGCGCTTTGTTTTACCTGTGCCGTGAGGCAGGACAACAACGCCACGAACGTTTTGGTCTTGTTTACGAGGGTCTACACCCAAACGAACAGCAACTTCAACTGTTTCGTCAAATTTAGCGCTTGCTGCTTTCTTAACCAACTCGATAGCTTCGAGCGGTTGGTAAGTTGCTTCAAGATCGAACAACTTCGCAGCTTCAACGTATTTCTTGCCACGTTTTGCCATGAATTTTCCTCCTCTGTGGTATTAGCGGTATAACCTCCCACATTTGTGAAAGAAGACGAATTAGTCTTCTACTTTGATACCCATACTGCGAGCAGTACCTTCAACCATACGCATAGCCGCTTCAACGGATGCTGCGTTCAGGTCAACCATTTTTTGTTCAGCGATGGAACGAACTGCGTCACGCTTAACAGTCGCAACTTTCTTCTTGTTCGGTTCGCCGGAACCTTTTTCAACTTTAGCTGCTACTTTCAACAAAACTGCCGCTGGCGGAGTTTTCGTAACGAACGTAAAGGAACGGTCTTCGAATACGGAAATCTCAACAGGAATAATAAGTCCTACTTGATCAGCCGTTCTCGCGTTAAATTCCTTAGTGAACGCCATGATATTAACGCCTGCTTGACCCAACGCTGGACCAACCGGTGGTGCCGGATTAGCCTTTCCTGCAGGGATCTGCAATTTGACAACTTTAATAACCTTTTTTGCCATGAGTTACACCTCCTTGCGCTAATATGTGAGCCAGTATCCTGTCTCACAATGAAACCTATAAAGATCTATTAAATCTTCTCCACCTGGTCGTAATCCAACTCAAGCGGGGTTTCGCGACCAAACATGTTAACATGAACCTTAAGCTTGAACTTGTCCGCAACGATCTCTTCGACCGATCCTACAAAGTTCGCGAAAGGTCCTACCTTGATGCGCACTGATTCTTTCAGTTCGAATTCCACCGCTGGCTTAGGCTCTTCCATACCCATCGTCTTCAGAATCTGTTCTACTTCTTCCGGCAACAATGCAGTAGGCTTCGAACCAGAACCTGTGGAACCGACGAATCCCGTAACGCCCGGCGTATTGCGGACGACATACCAAGACTCATCCGTTTGGATCATTTCAACAAGTACATAACCCGGGTAAACTTTTCTCATGACGGTTTTCTTCTTGCCGTCTTTGTTTACAATCTCTTCTTCCATCGGAACAAGAACGCGGAATATCTTGTCTTCCATGCCCATGGATTCGACGCGCTTTTCCAAATTGGCTTTAACCTTGTTTTCATACCCTGAATAGGTATGAACAACATACCATCTCTTTTCCATACTCAAGCCACCTTGGGACCTTATTTGATAATCGCTTCGACGATCGTAGATATCCCGATGTCCAGCACCCAAAAATAAAGCGTCACAAAAATGACCGTGGATAATACAACGATCGTGTAGCTTGTCAACTCTTTACGATTGGGCCAGCGAACCTTTTTCAATTCGCCCCAGCTGTCGGCAAAGAAGGAAAACATCGAACCGAAACTGCGTTTCACATTCGCTAAAAAAGCCACGGACTACACCTCCACCAAACTTATCTCGTTTCGCGATGAGAAGTATGCTCGTTGCAGAATCTGCAGAATTTCTTTAACTCAATCCGATCCGGATGATTACGCTTGTTCTTCGTTGTCGTATAGTTGCGTTGCTTGCAATTCGTACAAGCCATCGTAACGATTACGCGCATGTCGTACACCTCCTGAAGACGCCTTAATTTGATAAGAAGCATCGGAATACTTCCTAAAAACGTACGCATATTTAGGGCTACCCAATACACTTTATCACAGTGGATATTTGATGTCAATTAAAAGATATTGACGCCGTGAAGGTTCACGCCATACACTCTATCACATACGACAGCCGGTTGACAAAGGAAATGTTCGCTAAATCACCTAATAGCAGTATAGATCAATCCTTCTTTAGTTAAACATAATAGAAGGTACACATTGCGCGATAGCTTCCACTCTACTATTATCAAAAAACCGCAACCGCACGCGCAAGCGTCCGATTACGGTTAGACGAATCAATCTTTAAAGCTATGCCTGATGTCCGCTATCACGGTCTTCCAGATAATTCTCCAGCTTGCGCTTTACACGCTGCAGCGCATTATCAATAGACTTTACATGGCGATCCAAGTCCACTGCAATCTCCTGATAGGAACGTCCGTCCAAATAGAGCATCAACACTTTTCGTTCCAATTCACTTAGAATCTCAGACATCTTGTCTTCGAGTCCTGTGAATTCTTCTTGGTTGATAATGAGTTCTTCGGGATCGGATACGCGAGAGCCTCCTATAACATCCAGCAAAGTGCGGTCGGATTCTTCATCATAGATCGGCTTGTCCAATGATACGTAGGAGTTCAGAGGAATATGTTTCTGGCGAGTAGCGGTCTTAATCGCAGTAATAATCTGGCGTGTAATGCACAGCTCGGCAAACGCTTTGAAAGATGCGAGCTTGTCTCCCTTAAAGTCACGAATGGCCTTGTACAACCCGATCATACCTTCTTGAACGATATCCTCTCGATCAGCGCCGATCAGAAAGTATGAGCGTGCTTTAGCTCGGACGAAGTTGCGATACTTATTGATCAAATATTCCAATGCATCGCCATCACCATCGCGGACCGCTTCAACAAGCTGCTCGTCGTTAAACCTTTCATATGGGAACGTGCCTATTTCTTCGAGGTCCACAATCACTAGCAATCCCTCCGGCCTGCAACGCTTTCCTTCCGTTACACGTATATTACACACAATAATAGATTCAGTATATATGAAGTATTCTGACATCGTCAACCGCGGGAATGCTTGATATTACGGGAAAAGTGGCACTTTAGCTTCCTCCAGCAACAATAACGTTACACGAAAGACTATATAATTACGGAAAAATGTGTCAGTTATTTGGGCGATGAATCATCTATTTCTCCCCTGCGCAGACGCTCCAGACGAAGCATGACATCAAGGCTTAACTTCCCCTCGATAGGATTACGTTTAATTGGGAGAATCTGTTGTTCCTTGATCTTTTCCTTCACTTCGTGCTTCGCCTGAACGATTATGAGCCGCAGTTCACTTGCTGAAATACGAAGCGCGCCTTGAGCGAATACTACGTTCTGTTCTGTCATATCCGATGTAGCCACGTAGATTTGCCTTCGCCGCTGCTTCATTTCTCGAGCTAAACGCTCGATGCATTCATCTGCAGTCTCCTTTTCCTTCGTAAAGGTGACAGTCACATCACCCGACTTATAGGTCATTCCAAGACCTGGAACTCGATACGCGTCAAATACGACGATGACCCTGCGCCCAGAATAAGCTTGATAATCAGCGAGCATGTCCAACAGTTTATCGCGCGCGGCCTCGAACTGCTTGTCCGATAACGGCTTCAGTTCGGGCCACGCTCCTATCATGTTGTACCCGTCTACCAGCAGAACATCCCGCCAGTCCGTTTGCGGCTTCATAGGCGTCAGCCGCGACGCCGGCGAACAACCTCATACATGAATATCCCTGCAGCCACCGACGCGTTTAATGAGTTAATTTGACCTGCCATAGGCAGCTTCAGCAAGACATCGCATGACTCGCGAATAAGTCGGCCCATACCTTTACCTTCATTTCCAATTACAAGTGCAACCGGAGCATCGAACACATTCGTATTGTATATATCTTCAGTCGCACTCACATCTGTACCTACAATCCATACACCGCGCTCTTTTAATTCTTCAATCGTCTGTGCCAGATTCGTCACCCGAGCGACTGGAACATATTCAACAGCGCCAGCAGAAATCTTAGATACTGTAGCTGTTAGACCTACGGAACGGCGCTTCGGAATGACGATGCCGTGCACGCCTGTGCAGTCAGCTGTTCGCAGGATGGAGCCCAGATTGTGCGGATCTTCAATCTCGTCGAGCAGAAGCAGAAACGGCTTCTCTCCTCGCGCTTCCGCGCGCGCCAGAATATCATCCACTTCCGCATAGTCATAAGCGGAAACTTGCGCTACAACTCCTTGATGCTGAACGCCTTCAGCCATCTGATCCAGCTTACGCTTGTCCGCCGCCTGGACAATAATTCCCGCCTTCTTCGCTTCAGCGATGATGGGTTGTGTTAGATGCTTCTGCGCCTGCTCGGCGATCCAGATCTTATTAATGGTACGGCCAGAACGAAGCGCCTCCATGACGGAGTGCTTTCCAGCAATTATTTCTTCTGTTGTACTCAAGTTATACCCTCCTTCAAGTGTTTATCGGCCAACTCCAATTAGCCTACCTATTCGCTTGGCTCAATCGGCTTGTCCAACATGGCATAGACGAGCTCGCGCAAGCGTTCGATACGTTTCTCATAATATAAATACCCAAACAGCGCTTCAAGCGCTGTGGCCTGACGATATTCATTCACATTCGCGCTCTTCGGCACGGTAGACTTCGCGTTCCGGCCATGCCGTACAACGTCCGCTTCCTCTTCGCTCAAGAGCGGCGTCAGCTTGAATAGAAATGCAGCCTGTGCCTTAGCCGATACATATTTAATGGATTCCTTATGCATATGATGCGGACGATGATTGGGCTGCGATATGACATACTGTCGGATCGCCATCTCATACACAGCGTCTCCGATATAGGCCAATACGATTGGGCTCAATTGCTTCGCCCCTTTGGCAGGGGCGAAGTCAAACAACCAATCGGCTTCATGATCTAACGACATTTCCATTGATTCATTCATGCGTGCTCCACTTTCACTCCCCTCATTGCTTATGTTCCTAAATATATTATCCACGCTTCCAGCGCACACCTTGCGCGGTATCCTCAAGCACGATGCCTTTGGCTGTCAGTAGATCACGAATCTCATCGGCACGAGCCCAATTCTTTGCCTTGCGAGCATCGGTCCGCTCCTGAATCAATTGGTCGATCTCTTCATCAAGGAGCTCTGCTTCTTGCGGAAGGACGATGCCAAGCACATCATTCATCGCTTCAAAAACATCAAGCAACGCGATCAGGTCAGCAGCCTGCAGTTGATTGGATGCGCCATTGTGCTGCAGGTACACGTTAGCTTCTGTCGCCCACTCGAACATCGCCGTGATCGCATCCGCCGTATTAAAGTCATCCTGCATCTTCGCATCGAACAGTTCCATGATCGAAGCGAGCTTCGATTGAAGAGCTTCGGATGGTTCACCATGTGCTTCAGGCTGCATGAGTGCTTGTTCTGCATCAACACCAAGCGATGACAAACCGTAATTCACATTGTTCAACGCGTTGCGCAAGCGCTCCACCGAGTTCATCGCCTGCTGCATCGATTCAGCGCTGAAGTTCATGGAATTCCGATAATGTGTGGAAAGCATGAAATAACGGATCGCACTCGGGTCATACTGTTCGCGCAGGTCTTTCACAAGCACACCATTGCCGAGTGATTTTGACATTTTCTCATTGTTAATATTAATATACCCGTTATGCATCCAATAGTTTGCAAATGGTTTGCCTGTTACCGATTCAGACTGCGCTATCTCGCACTCATGGTGCGGGAAGGTCAGATCCTGACCGCCGCCGTGAATGTCGAGCGTGTCGCCAAGATATTTGCGCGCCATCGCGGAGCATTCAATATGCCAGCCCGGGCGGCCTTCGCCCCATGGACTCGGCCAAGCGATTTCACCTGGCTTCGCGGCTTTCCAGAGGACGAAGTCTTCTGCGGATTCCTTACGCGCATCCACTTCAATACGAATACCGAACTGCAGCTCTTCCAGATTCTGAAGGGACAGCTTGCCGTAATCCTCGAATTTGCCTGTACGGAAGAACACGTCTCCGCCTGACTCATAAGCAATATCCCGCTCCACGAGCGCAGCGATGAACTGGATGATCTCATCCATATTTTCCGTTACGCGCGGGTTAATCGTCGCACGGCGTACACCGAGACCGTCGCAGTCGGCGTAGTAAGCATCCACGAACATATCTGCAACTTCCGGCACCGTCACATTCATGTCACGCGCCTTATTGATCAATTTGTCATCCACATCGGTAAAGTTCATAATGTACTGAACATCATAGCCTGTCGCTTCCAGATAACGTCTAACTACATCAAAGAAGATCGCAGGACGCGCGTTACCTATATGCATATATCCATATACGGTCGGACCGCAAACATACATCTTAACTTCACCCGACTTTTGCGGGGTAAAGCCCTCTTTCTCACGAGTCATCGTGTTGTAAATATGAAGTGCCATACAGATAGTACCTCCTTATATATTTTACATATGTGTACTCTTATCATTTAAATAGGCTGAAACATCGCAGGGTGCGTAATTTCTTTAGCCTACTGGACAATTGTCCTTAGAAGCTTCGCCTTTCGGTTCAACCCGCTTCAACGAATCCACCTCAGAACGAAGCTGATTGAGCTCGCCTTGAAGCGATCGCAGCATATCAACGACTGGATCGGGAAGCTGAGCATGATTAAGGCGATCGACTCTGACACCGTCCTGCTTCACGATACGGCCCGGAATACCTACCACTGTACAGTTGGCAGGCACTTCACGCAGCACGACTGAATTGGCTCCAATGTTGGAGTTGTCCCCCACCTTAAAGGATCCCAGTATCTTCGCGCCGGAGGCAATGACGACATTGTTGCCGATCGTCGGATGGCGCTTCCCTTTCTCTTTGCCTGTTCCTCCAAGAGTTACACCTTGATAGATAACCACATCGTCTCCAATTTCACAGGTTTCACCAATCACGACACCCATGCCATGGTCAATGAACAACCGCTGACCGATCCTAGCGCCTGGATGAATCTCGATACCTGTGAAGAATCGACTGACTTGGGAGAGAGTGCGGGCCGCGGCATACCATTTTCGCTTGTAGAACCAGTGCGCGACTCGATGCCACCAGATCGCATGAAGCCCCGAATAGGTAAATACGACCTCAAACCGACTTCTCGCAGCGGGGTCATTTTCAAATACAGTACGAATATCGGATCGCATCTGTTGAAGTATACGTCCCATGAATTTGTCCCTCCCCGTAAACTCGGTTTCGCCCTGTTAACTCGACCGCGCGTCTATGTTCGCATGCCGCTTTGCCTCCGTAACACGGTTTCACCCCGTTATCCCGCTTCCGCATGCTCACTTCGCTCTCCCTAACGGGGTTATTCCCCGTTAACTCGACCGCCGGCCTACGTTCGCACGCCGCTTTGCCTCCGTAACACGGTTTCACCCCGTTATCGCACTTCCACATGCTCACTTCGCACTCCCTAACGGGGTTATTCCCCGTTAACTCGACCGCGCGTCTACGTTCGCATGCCCCTGCGATCCCGTAACACGGTTTCACCCCGTTATCGCACTTCCGCATGCTCACTTCGCACTCCCTAACGGGATTATTCCCCGTTAACTCGCGACAACTTTGCAGGCCCTTTCCGCAAAAAAGACGCCTCCGCAGCCTATGCTGCAGAGACGCCTTGCGCGGTCCCACTCTGCTTGAATAAGCTCACTATCGCAAGCCTAACGATCTGCAATCGTCTAGGTCTGCAATAGATGGTTCGCTTATCCCACTCTTAAGTCCTGTAACGGGGACGACTCGTCATCCCCTACCCGCTCCCCCAGTAACTCAGGGCAACGCTCAAGGATGATGCTTCCGGGTGCAGTGCGCTCCGCGGAGGAAGAAACGGCTCTCAGCCAGGGAAAGCCGATCTACTCGCTCTCCACTGCCGTTCTCTCTGGACTTCCTCCATTGCGGGACGCTCTCCCGTTCAACGCGCTTAACTATATAATCAACGCTGCTTGCTAATTGATTCCAGCCTTACCACTCACATGAACTCTGTGACCAGTATACTTTAAATTCCACATGGTTGACAATGGCGCTTCGCATACATCGCAAAGATAGCCAATCATTCGTAAGCTGTATGTCTATGCGCGCTCTTTCAAGCGCTTCAGTACAGTCTCGCGGCCAAGAAGCACGATTGTTTCATTCAGGTCGCGACCGTGCATCTGTCCGGATACAGCTACGCGAACCGGCATGAACAAGCCTTTGCCCTTCGCTCCTGTTTCCTTCTGCACTTCCTTCAATGCCGCCTTCATCGTATCCGCATCCCATGCCGATGCCGCTTCCAGCTTCGCATGCAAGGCAGCAAGCACTTGCGGCACTTGCGGTTCCGCCATCACTGCCGCAGCTTCCTCATCCAGATCCAGCTCGTCGCGGAAGAACAGATCCGACAGCTCGACGATATCAGACGCGCAGTTCATCTGCTCCTGATACAGCTTCACGAGCGCTTTAGCCCAAGCATCTTGCTCTGGCGTCAACGTCTCCGGCAAGCGGCCAGCCTTCTGCAGATGCGGAATCGCCATTGCAGCGATGCGATCAGGGTCACTCTTCTTCATGTATAAGTTATTCAGATGAGTCAGCTTATTCGTGTCAAACACCGCGGGACTCTTCGAAAGGCGATTCGCATCGAATATCTTGATCAGTTCTTCGGGCGAGAACATCTCTTCTTCACCTTCAGGCGACCAACCAAGCAGTGCAATGAAGTTGCACATCGCTTCCGGCAGATAGCCAAGCTGATCGTACTGCTCGATGAATTGAATGATCGATTCATCGCGCTTGCTCAGCTTCTTGCGAGTCTCATTCACGATAAGCGTCATATGACCGAATATCGGCGGCTCCCAGCCGAATGCTTCATAGATCATCAGCTGACGCAGCGTGTTCGTGATATGGTCCTCTCCGCGCAGTACATGCGACATCTTCATCAGGTAGTCATCAATGACAACCGCAAAGTTATACGTTGCGATGCCGTCCTTCTTGATGATGACCCAGTCTCCAGTTGTATCGGATTCAAAGGTAATGTCACCTTTGACCATGTCATTGAACGTGTACGAGCGTCCTTCCGGCACAACAAAACGAATGCTCGATTGACGACCTTCCGCTTCCTTAGCGGCCTGCTGCTCAGGCGTCAGATGACGGCAAGTGCCTGAATACTTAGGCGTTTCGCCGCGATCCACCTGAGCTTCGCGTTCTTTCGCTAGCTCTTCTTCCGTACAATAGCAGCGGTAAGCCAGTCCGCGATCCATCAGATCCTGCGCATGCTGCATGTAAATATCCAGACGCTCCGTCTGACGATATGGGCCATACTCGCCGCCCACATCGATACTTTCATCCCAATCTATGCCAAGCCATTTCATATACTTGAACTGGCTCTCTTCTCCGCCTGCCACATTGCGCTTTACGTCCGTATCTTCAATGCGAACGATGAACTTTCCACCGTGGTGTCTTGCAAACAAATAATTGAACAGCGCAGTACGCGCGTTTCCGATATGTAAATGTCCTGTTGGACTTGGCGCATACCGTACTCGGACTTCTTTACTCATGGTTACATCCCCTCTGTACTATGCTAAAATCCCAGCATCAGCAGCCTCATCTGCCAGCCTTATTCATCCCATAATCATATCATATCGCGAATTAAGCAGACAACAGCTTGTGCCGCAATACCTTCGCCTCTTCCTGTGAAGCCGAGCTTCTCCGTCGTCGTCGCTTTAACATTCACCTGCGAGACGTCCGCCTCCAGCACACGAGCAATTACTTCCATCATCGCTGGAATATACGGCAGCATCTTCGGCTGCTGCGCAATGATCGTGCAATCCACATTGCCGAGCTTGTAGCCGCGTTCCTTCGCAAGCGCCCACACATGCTCCATCAGCTTCACGCTGTCCGCATCTTTGAACTCCGGATCTGTATCAGGAAAATGCTTGCCGATATCCCCCAAGCCTAGAGCTCCCAATACGGCGTCGCTAACCGTATGCAGCAATACGTCCGCATCGGAGTGACCAAGCAATCCTTTCTCATACGGAATCGTAACGCCGCCGATGATACATGGCCTTCCTTCCACCAGTTGATGCACATCAAAGCCTGTCCCCACTCGAATCATATTATAAGTCCTCCCCAATATTAGGATATCCTATTATTCATCTTCATTCTGGCGTGTTAGCCACCAATCCGCCCAGAGCAGATCCTCCGGCGTGGTCAGCTTAATATTCGTATAGCTTCCTTCTACGATATGAACTTCAATTCCGATGCGTTCAACGAGCATCGCGTCATCCGTGCCGAGCCATCCCGCTTCACGAGCCGCATGATGCGCTCTCATCACGTCATCAAGACGAAAAGCCTGTGGGGTCTGAATCGCCCACAGACTGCTTCGATCCGGCGTCGCTACAATGACGCCGTCTGCATTCACTTGCTTAATCGTATCCTTAACCGGCACAGCAAGCACGGCTGCTCGATGCTGTACGGCTGCTTCGCAGCAGGCAAGCACGTCGGTCTCCGTCACGAAAGGACGGACACCGTCATGTATAAGCACAACCTCGACACCCCGCTTCTGTGCCGCTGTTAATCCTTCATATACTGAATCCTGGCGCTCTTTGCCGCCAGCCACAATATCGCGCACCTTCGTCAGGCCGTATTGCTCTGCCCATGACTCGCAGCGCGCTGCATCGTTCGACGATGTCACGAGTACAATCGTCTCACATTGCTCCATTCGCTCGAATCGTTCCAGTGTATGTACCAGTACAGGCTTGTCCTGCAGCAGCAGAAACTGTTTGCTCTCCGGCGTGCCCATGCGCGTGCCTTTCCCAGCCGCTACAACGACAACCCCGAAACGTTGATTCATGCTCTTTCCCCCAGTTTCCCCAGTTAGTAATATGTGACCTAAGGCGACTGGTATAAGAACCTGATAACGCTCCCTGTTGGTCATATCACCATCATACCTGTTTATTGGGCTTTTTCCAACAGTTTCGGCTTCGCAAATATCATTCGACCCGCAGAAGTCTGCAGTACGCTCGTTACAAGCACTTCCATCGTGGTGCCGATATAATCACGGCCGCCTTCAACGACAATCATCGTTCCGTCATCTAGATAAGCAACACCTTGTCCGTGTTCTTTACCGTCCTTAATGACCTGAACAACGATCTCTTCACCTGGAAGCACAACCGGCTTAACCGCATTAGCCAAGTCGTTGATGTTCAGAACTGACACACCTTGAAGCTCACATACCTTGTTCAGGTTGAAGTCATTCGTCACGACTTTACCCTTCAGCACCTTAGCCAGCTTCACCAGCTTGCTGTCAACTTCCGATATCTCTTCGAAATCGCCTTCGTAGATCAATACCTTGACCTCAAGCTCTTTCTGAATCTTGTTCAGAATGTCGAGCCCGCGTCTTCCTCGGTTGCGCTTCAGAAGATCCGGCGAATCTGCAATATGCTGCAATTCCTCCAGCACGAATTCCGGTATAACAATCGTACCTTCTATAAAGCCAGTTTTACAGATATCCGCAATCCGGCCATCAATGATGACGCTTGTATCCAATATTTTATGTTCCTCAAACCGGTATTCGGATACTTCTTCAGGTAATGGAGTGCGCAGTGACTGAACCCATGGGGCAACATCATCCAACTTCCATCGTGACATCTGTAATCCGGTAACCCCGCATCCGATCGTGATGAGTACCGCAATTACATTTCCAACCACTCCAAAATGACCCAATAATGGCACAAGCAGTGCCGCAAAGCAGAGTCCAATTAAAAGTCCGCACGTATAAATCATTAACTGGTTCATAGACATCTCAGCTACTTGATCGCGAAATGCTTCCCACAATCTTTGCATCGGCACCATTAAAGTCTGACATAGAATCATGCCGAGAATGCCTCCGCCTATAGCCCACCATACGAGTCCGGACGACCAACTATCTACTGCTCCAGACCAATTAAGTGAACTTGCGATTATATTCTTATGCATTTCCATGCCCAACCAAGCGCCAATGACCCCAGATATTGCCATTGTCGTACGTTTTAACATGAATCTCCACCTCCTCCATTTTTATAATCACATCCTTACAATTATGACCAACTGAATGGAGTCCTAATCCGTTTCTGTAGATAAATTCCAAATTGATCTTGTTGATAAATGGTAATTATTAGTTTTATAATGAGATTAGTAGCACATAATTCACGATGCCCATGACCCTTAAGTGCGCCTTTCCATAAGCCGCACCATTACATGAATAGAGGTGGAATTGAAATGAGTACTCCTAATTTGCAAATGTTTCAAGAACAAGTCGCTGACTTACTGCTTCGCCATCGGAGTTTATTAGACGTACTGTCCAAGTATGGGCAATCAGACGCTTCCGTGAATCGCGCGGTGACAAAGGCTATAACGGAATGCGGATGCTTGGAGGTTCACGCGAAGCGACAACCATATAAAGAGGAGATGGATATTCAAGAAGCGAAGCATAGCATGGAGAGTCATGTTCAAGGACATCTGTGTGAGAACTGCAAAGATGTGATTCGAACTGAGCTGGGGAAACATATATTCTACATGTCGGCATTGTGCAATCTGCTGGATATTAACCTCGATGAAGTCGTGGAGCAGGAATCCAGCAAGTGCTCTACACTGGGGATCTTCAACTTGTCATAATCATGCGGTTTGGCAATACACAAATAGGGCTGCGTCCTCGAACGAGGATACAGCCCTATTTCAACTTCTAGGAAGAATGCTTAGATACTAGGTCTTCGGAGTCCTTGCGGGACTTTCGACGACGTCGGTTGAGCATTCTAACGTTTTTTTTTAAACCGAGCAGCGCGTATAATACGAGCGGCACAAATATCAGTTTAGGGGTCTGTTCCGGCTTCCACAGCGCAATAGCAACTGCGAACGCGATCACAAATGGAGTAATCCAGATCGCCTTCTTCGGAATACCGACCTTCTTGAAGTTCGGATAACGAACCGTGCTGACCATCAGATACGATACAAGCAGCATAGCCACAATGAGATATGGAGCCGCAATATCATCGCTGAACAGCGCTAGTGTACATACGACACCGCCTGCTGCCGGGATGGGAAGGCCAACGAAATAGCCGGGGACGCCATCAATAACATTAAAGCGGGCAAGTCGCAATGCGCCGCATATCGGGAATATGGCAGTCACGATCCACGCCAATGCCGGCGGGTTCACTTCACTAAGCGCTGTCACATACATGATAAATGCTGGTGCGACCCCGAAAGAAATAACATCGGATAATGAATCCAATTCCTTTCCGAACTCGCTTTGCGCATTCAGTGCTCGAGCCACTCGGCCGTCAAGACCGTCCAACAGCATCGCGATAATGACCATTAGCGCTGCCAAGTTATAATCATCATGAAACGCAAGCATAATGGCAATGATTCCGAGAAACAAGTTACCGATCGTAAACAAGCTCGGAATTGACTTTGTAATCATAGGTTCACCTCTGGATTTACTATGCCCAACGTCTGTAATTTCATATGTGGTAAATAAGATCTAAGATTAAATCTGTCTGTCAATAAATACCTGTTCTTGGATTCGCTTCAGACCTTCCTTGATGGTGCGGGCACGCACTTCACCAATTCCGTCAACTTCGTCCAGCTCTTCGATCGTCGCCATCATCACTTGAGGCAGCGAACCAAAGTTGTCGACCAGATTCTGAATGACGACGTTCGGCAAACGCGGGATCTTGCTCAAGACACGATATCCTCGCGGTAAGATAGGCTCATCTTGAGTAGCCTGCGTAGCCGGGTATCCAAGCATACGAACCAGATGATGGGCGTCAAGCAGTTCATCTTGCGTACATTTCTTCAACTGTACAAGAATGTCGCGAATCTTCTCATCGCTATTCTCACGAGCATAGTCCTTCAGCAGCAGCCATGCATCGTCTTCCGTGTTGCTCACAAGCTCTTCCAGCTGCATGCTGATCAATCTGCCTTCGGTTCCAAGTTCGTTGATGTAACGCTTGATCTCCATCTTAATACGTAACACCATCTCAATGCGTTGCATAACATTGACAACATCATACAATGTTACCAACTCTTCGAACTCCGAGGCGGTTAAATTGGTCAAGCCTTGAACAAGAACAACTTTATATTTTTCCAATGTCTGAATCGCTTGGTTCGCCTTCGTCAGAATGACGCCAATTTCTTTAAGCGAATAGCGCAGGCTTCCTTGGTATAGCGTGATGACATTCCGCCTCTGGGATATCGACACGACGAGCTTGCCTGTCTGCTTCGCCACACGCTCCGCAGTACGGTGTCTAATTCCCGTTTCAATCGACGGTATGGAGGAGTCAGGAATGAGCTGAGTGTTCGCATACAAAATACGTTTCATATCCTCACTCAATATGATGGCACCGTCCATCTTAGCAAGCTCATATAAGTAACTCGGTGTAAAATCACAGTTAATGGAGAAGCCTCCGTCTACAACTTCCATTACTTCAGGGCTGTATCCCAGAACAATCAGCGCTCCCGTCTTCGCGCGCAATACGTTCTCCAGTCCTTCGCGAATCGGTGTACCCGGCGCAACAAGCTTGAGTAAGTCGTTGATGATATCTATTTTATTCTGCGTCTCTTTCATTCTCTATATATGCCCCCTAACTTAACGCCGCAGTCAATGCTTCTGCAACGGTATTCACTCCGATGATCTCAATATTCTTAGGCTGTGTCCAACCACGTAAGCTATTCTCAGGCATAATAATTCGCTTAAAGCCGAGCTTCTCTGCTTCCTTCACTCGTTGTTCCGCTCGTGAAACAGCACGAACTTCACCAGTCAACCCAACTTCGCCAATAACGACATCAAACGGTTGGGTCGGCGTATCACGAAAGCTTGAGGCAATCGCGACAGCTATTGCTAGATCCACAGCAGGTTCATCTAATCGGATACCGCCTGCTACGTTCACGTACGCATCTTGATTCTGAAGGAACATCCCCATCCGTTTCTCCAACACAGCGATAATAAGCGCCAGTCGATGATGGTCGATTCCAGTCGCCATTCGACGCGGTGATGGAAAGTTCGTCGCTGCAACCAAGGCTTGCATCTCAACGAGTACTGGACGAGTTCCTTCCATACTTGCTACAACGATAGAACCGGAAACACCAAGCGGCCGTTCTTGCAGAAACAGCTCTGAAGGATTCTTAACCTCAACAAGCCCGCCTTCGGTCATGTCGAATATCCCCATTTCGTTCGTAGAACCAAAACGGTTCTTCACAGCGCGCAGAATCCGATACGAATGATGTCTTTCACCCTCAAAATAAAGTACGCAATCCACCATATGCTCCAACAGGCGCGGTCCTGCAATCGCGCCTTCTTTGGTCACATGACCCACTAGAACGGTAGCAATGCCCCTGCCTTTGGCTATTCGCATAAATGCGCTCGTACATTCCCGAACCTGCGCAACACTTCCTGGCGCGGATTCTACTGAAGGCTGGTAAACCGTTTGAATCGAGTCAATGATCAGGAAATCCGGCTTCATCGCATCGATTGCTTCTTCAATATATTGCAAGTTCGTTTCACTTAATACGAATAATCGTTCCGACAAGGATCCCAGCCGATCCGCTCGAAGCTTGGTTTGACGCATGGATTCCTCGCCAGATACATACAATACCTTCAAGCCGCTGCCAGCGACCGCATTCGATGTTTGAAGCAGCAGCGTGGACTTACCGATCCCAGGGTCACCGCCGACCAGAATGAGCGAGCCCGGTACGATTCCGCCGCCCAATACTCGATCCAATTCGGATATCGTGGTACTGACGCGCGGTTCACGACCACTTTCTATATGTATGATGGGTTGTGGCTTTTCTTTCGTCTGGGTGAGGGTTGAGTGTACGCCGGAGGTCTTAACGACGGTTTCGCGCTCTTCCACCATCGAATTCCATTCATTGCATCCCGGGCACTTGCCCATCCATTTGGGGGATTCATATCCACATTCTGCACAATAAAACTTGGTCTTGACCTTGGCCATGACAGCCAACAACTCCTGTCTAAAAGCTCAATAATTTCAAGTTTACCACTTTTAAAGAGTGGAGGAAAGAAGTGAGACAAAAAAACGGGTCCAAAGGACCCGTTTTTCGCTACTTAATATAAGGAATTGACCGTTTTTCGTGAATTATCACCGTATTTGAGCTCTTATGTTGTAACTTCAGGCTTAACTTCATTGTTGAGGACGACCAGCTGTCCTTCCTGCTCATCAATCGTTACCGAATCTCCCTTAGTAATAGTGCCTCTCAGGAGCTCTTCGGACAATCGATCCTCGATGTGCTTCTGGATCGCACGACGAAGTGGACGAGCGCCATAAGCCGGATCATAGCCTTCCTTAGCCAAGAAGACCTTCGCTTTATCTGTGAGCGCAAAGTTGATATTCTGTTCGTTCAGACGCTTCTTCAGATCGTCTGCCATCAAGCTGACAATCTCACCGATATGCTTCTCATCGAGAGAGTGGAATACGATAATCTCGTCAATTCGGTTCAAGAACTCAGGGCGGAAGCTCTTCTTCAGTTCACCCATGACTTTATCCTTCATGTTGTTATAATCGCGACCGGAATCCTCCGATGCCGTGAAACCAAGTGTCGTATTGCGTTTAATGGCTTCAGCGCCGACGTTAGAAGTCAAAATGATCAACGTGTTGCGGAAGTCTACAATTCGTCCCTTGGAATCCGTCAAGCGTCCGTCTTCCAGCACTTGAAGCAGGATGTTGAATACTTCAGGGTGAGCCTTCTCAATCTCATCCAACAGTACGACGGAATAAGGCTTGCGGCGTACTTTCTCGGTCAATTGTCCGCCCTCTTCATAGCCGACATATCCTGGAGGAGCCCCCACTAGACGCGAAGTGGAGTGCTTCTCCATATATTCAGACATATCGATGCGGATTACGGCGTTCTCATCACCGAACATCGACTCGGCTAGCGCTCTAGCCAGCTCTGTCTTACCAACACCAGTAGGTCCAAGGAAGATGAAGGATCCCATCGGACGCTTCGGATCCTTCAGACCCGCGCGTGCGCGACGGATTGCGCGGCTGACTGCTTTAACAGCCTCGTCCTGACCAATTACGCGCTTATGCAGAATATCTTCCATCTTCAGCAAGCGTTCCGTTTCTTCTTCCTTCAGCTTAATAACCGGGATTCCCGTCCAGTTCGCTACGATCTGAGCGATGTCCTCGGTTGTCACCTCGGAGTCCATGCGACCTTGCTTCTCTTTCCATTGGTTGCGCACAGTTTCAAGCTCTTCGCGCATCTTCTGCTCCGTATCACGCAGAGCAGCAGCTTTCTCGAACTCTTGGCTTTGTACGGCAGCATCCTTCTCCTTGCGGATATCCTCTAGTCGCTGCTCAAGCTCCTTCAGATTCGGCGGTACCGTATATGAATTCAAGCGAACCTTCGAACCGGCCTCATCGATCAGGTCGATCGCTTTATCCGGCAGGAAGCGGTCTGTGATATATCGATCAGACAGCTTAACCGCATGCTCAATCGCTTCATCCGAGATCTTCACACGGTGATGCGCCTCGTAACGATCACGCAATCCCTTTAGAATCTGGATCGCTTCTTCCGGAGTAGGCTGATCAACCGTGATCGGCTGGAAACGACGCTCCAATGCAGCATCCTTCTCGATGTATTTGCGGTATTCGTCCAGTGTCGTCGCACCGATACATTGCAGTTCGCCGCGAGCAAGGGACGGCTTCAAGATGTTAGACGCATCAATCGCGCCTTCTGCGCCGCCCGCACCGATCAACGTATGCAGCTCATCGATGAACAATATAATATTTCCTGCTTGACGAATCTCATCCATAATCTTCTTCAAGCGATCTTCGAATTCACCACGATATTTCGTTCCGGCTACGACAGATCCCATATCCAGCGTCATTACACGCTTATCACGCAATGTTTCGGGAATCTCATTCTGAATGATCTTCTGCGCCAGACCTTCTGCGATCGCGGTCTTACCGACCCCAGGCTCGCCGATCAATACAGGATTGTTCTTCGTACGGCGGCTAAGCACTTGAATCACGCGTTCAATCTCCTTGCCGCGGCCGATAACCGGATCAAGGTTGCCTTCCTTCGCGATCGCCGTCAAGTCGCGCGCTAAGCCGTCCAGCGTAGGCGTGCTTACATTTTGCGGCGTGCCATGATGGCTGGACACCGCTTCGCTGCTGCCGAGAAGCTGGAGCACTTGCTGGCGCGCTTTGTTCAAGCTGATGCCTAAGTTGTTAAGCACGCGTGCGGCCACGCCTTCACCTTCACGGATTAGGCCAAGCAGGATATGCTCTGTACCGACATAAGTATGGCCGAGCTTGCGCGCTTCATCCATCGACAGCTCGATGACTTTCTTCGCGCGCGGCGTATAGGCAATATTCGTTGGCTGCTCTTGACCGCGGCCGATGAGCGATTCCACTTCGTCCTGAATTTTATCGAGACTCAAACCTAGAGCGACCAGCGCTTTCGCGGCAATTCCTTCACCTTCACGAATCAAGCCGAGCAATATATGCTCCGTACCGATATTGTTGTGCCCCAAGCGGACTGCTTCCTCCTGAGCCAGCGCCAGTACTTTCTGAGCTCGTTCTGTAAATCTACCAAACATCATCCACTTGCACCTCCATATAAATAAATAATTAATCTTTCAATAAGAACAAACTTTAGTTATCGTTAAAAATCATATTTCAACCATTCTGACGTTCCTTGCTCAGCATCTCACGAACGAGACGAGCACGGTAAATATCGCGTTCTTCCGCATTCAAAGCTCTGTTATAAATATGCTGCAGGAAGCCAGGCTGGCTCATTACCATTAATTCATTCAACATTGTAGGGGATACTTCCTTCAATATCTGAAGATCTGATCCCAAGCGAATATCGGACAAGCGCTGCGCGGCTTCCTTAGACTCCATAATTGCCGCATGCTTCAAAATACCGTATGAGCGGCACACCTTATCCGTGATTCGCGTGATACTGTCTTGACGAAGCTGTTCTCTGGCATTGCGTTCATGCTCAATAATCTGCTTCACGACTCCATACAGATTATCGATAATTTCCTGCTCCGTTTGACCAAGCGTGATCTGATTCGATATCTGAAACAAGTTGCCGATCGCTTCACTGCCTTCACCATACAAGCCGCGAACCGTAAGTCCGACTTGAGATACAGCCTGCAAGATCCGGTTAATCTGCTTCGAAAGCACAAGTGCGGGCAGATGCATCATAACGGAAGCGCGAATACCGGTGCCCACATTCGTTGGACAACTAGTCAGATAACCATGCTTCTCATCAAAGGCATATTCCACCTGCTGTTCAAATATATCATCAATCACATTGGCTGCTTCCCATGCTTCTACAATCTGAAGTCCTGGGTACAAGCATTGAATGCGAAGATGATCCTCTTCATTGATCATGATGCTGACAGATTCATCATCCTTAAGGATCAGTCCGCCGTTGCGCGACTCACTCGCCAAGTTCGGGCTAATCAGATGCTTCTCAACCAGCACCTGCTTCTCCATATCATTTAAGTCAGACAACCTCATCATCTGAAAATGTCCCAGCGCTTTAAACTCAGGAGTCTCTCCCACCTTCGTTAATAGCATTAACGAATCCTGAGACTGCTGATTAGTCGCTAACAGTGGAAATGGCAGCCCATGTATGTTGCGAGCGATGCGGATACGGCTGCTAATGACGATGTCACTATCTGGTCCTGTTCCGCGCATCCAATCGCTTATCGGCTGTTCCATAAAAGAATATGTGGTCATTCGCTACCTCCTCCTTTAATGAAACGGAGTTCTGTCTTGTACGATGAAGTCCATGTATAATCTGCTGAAACAAAGAGAAGAGAATAGCAAGTTCAAGTTGTACTTTAATGACTATTCAGACCATCATTCATTGGATGCCTGTGTATCTGTAGAGCACAACCCTTGCTCCAAATCGCGAATCCGGTCTCTCAATTCCGCTGCCTTCTCAAACTGTTCATGTCGGATGCTTTCATGAAGCTCATGACGAAGCTCTTCCAACTCACGCTTCTGTTTCATCAACCCGCCGCTGCGTCTTGGTATCTTCCCGACATGTCTTATGTTCCCGTGAACTCGCTTTAGTAAAGGATCCAAGCGTTCACCAAATGATACATAACAATGGTCGCATCCGAAGCGTCCCATCTTACTAAATTGTGAGTACGATATCCCGCAGTTATCACAGCGAGCCGTCTGCGCCTTGGCAAGCGGTTGTCCAGCTGTATTCGACTGTGAAGCTCCACCTGTTAAATCAAAATCAAGCAAGCCAGACAACAGATTATGAATGGAGAATCCGTTAGGCGCGCCTGGGATAAGTTCGCCTTTCTCACGAGCACAGCTCTCACATATGTGAATCTCCGTCTTCTGACCGTTAATAATCTTCGTAAAATGCAATGTAGCCGGCTTCTGACCGCATTGTTGACACAACATCTAATCGTTCCTCCTCCTGATCCAGCGTAATGAACGCTTTGTTGTTCAAGCTCTGTGAACGCTTGTGTCCGTTACTGACTCTTCAACCTGATGCCATCCTTGCGCGCAGCTATAATTTGGATTGACCCAGCAAGGTCAGCAGCATCGCTCTTAGCAATCGAGCGCGTATCTCATCTCGATAAGGAAGCTTCAAGGCAAGGGTATCGCGAGACATAGCTGCACGAAGCAGATTAGCCTCT
This sequence comes from Paenibacillus sp. EB106-04-04-XG159, assembly GCF_058791835.1. NCBI lineage: Bacteria > Bacillati > Bacillota > Bacilli > Caryophanales > Paenibacillaceae > Paenibacillus > Paenibacillus sp. EB106-04-04-XG159. Next base: position 63,156 of record NZ_JBYTDY010000024.1, read on the forward strand.
CGATAGGTGATGACCTCAGCATCTTCCAAACGATATATGAGTCCCTCCGCCGACTCCTGACTTATACAGTTGCCAATGGTATCGCACACATGGGTCTGAATCGCTTGCTGAGCTGGAAGGGATATTCGCTGAATACGAACATAACCGCCGCCGCCTCGCTTACTCTCAACCAAGTAGCCCTTTTCAAGGGTAAAGCGTGTATTAATCACGTAATTGATCTGTGAAGGTACGCATGAGAATTGCAGCGCAAGATCGTTTCGTTGAATCTCAACTGCACCCTCTTGACTATCCATAAGCAACAGCTTTAGATGCTGCTCAATGAGATCGGAGATGTTTCGCATGTTCACTCTCCTTCCCGTCTATGTTACTCACATCATGTCCCGCTGAAGAGAGATATACCTATATAAGGTTTAACCATCTTATTGATTGGTTATTCGATTAAGGTCAGTATTCGTTGACTTTGACTTTCTTTGACCTTGACTATATTATATGCCATTTCATTATATTTGACAATATTATTTATGAAGTGTATCTGGGTGGGTCAGCGTGCGGTCCAAGCAGAACATCTAAAAAATGTCCAGATGCAACACGTGACTCCACTGCATATTAACTCATACACGGATAGCTTGGCTAAGATGCAGCCAGTGCACATAGTTCGACCAATGATGGTAACACGGTATTTCCCTGTTACAGGGTGTCCGGCACTGCAGGATTCAGATATAACAGGGTAAAACCCTCTTACATAAGTAATCTCAAGTGGAAAATGGGATTAGCGTGTGAGATAACTGGGTTTATCCCGGTTAGAGCGAGCGGCATACCACTGGTTTACTAAGATAACGGGGAAATTACCTCTTACGGAGTAACTAAGGCGATCCCTCAGGATTAAATGAGTGAGGTGATGCTGCTGGAGTACTTGGGTTAGAGCTCGGTATACGATGCGATATCTGTCGGAAGGTCACAAGGGAGCGCAGGAATATTCTTAAATTTCTAGTATATTCGTCATTTGGTCGTATACAGCAAGCGGGGAGATTCAACTGTCATATGCTAATCCACGTCAAATTATAAACACACTTATGCACAGATGCCTTAAATATAGCTCTGAAATTTCTTTTGGGCCGTTTGGAAAATGTGAACAATCGAGGACATTTCCACAAATGGTGGATAAAAAGTGGACATGTGAGTGGATATGTTACTAAGTTTCAATGGATATATAGATAAATAGGAGGATCTATACTGTTAAGAAAGTTATGCACATGTGGAAAGATTGCGAAAAATAGCGAATTGTTCCTCACTATGTGAATAGTTATGGGATGATTGGAGATCAACATCAGCCTGTTGCGCTCGACGCTGAACTGCTTTCGTAGAACACCTTTATCTTGTTTGACCAAGCCTTCTTCTTATGTCGTGTGCTTGTTGTTGAATTAACTGTATTTTGTGCAGCTAGCATGTAGTTGCTGTATGTCGACCGAGTGCTAACTGCATAATGTACATCTATTTTCGCTGCACGAGAACTCATTGTCCAATTCTGACTGAAATAAATGCACGAAATGCAGTTAATTTGTGTTTTAGGACCGTCATCCGTGCAATTAGATGCACAAAATGCATCTAACCCGTGTGGTGCAGGCATTGCACATACAGGTATCCACCTATGTGGATTCGACCTCATGAAAGCCTTACATCAATCCTGCCACATAGAAAAAGCCCGCTGTCGATTCGAGATCAACAGCGGGCTTTAGTTAGCTTGGCGACGTCCTACTCTC
>NZ_JBYTDY010000025.1:0-58795 GCF_058791835.1 Paenibacillus sp. EB106-04-04-XG159
CCTGAGCCAGGATCAAACTCTCCATAAAAGTGTTTGACTTGCTCATTTGTATTGCTGACGAGTTTAACTCGTTATTTTCTAACATTCGCTCGTTGTTCAGTTTTCAAAGAACAATTTCAGCTCGATAACCTTCAAGTTATCTTAGCTTTATTTCGCCGTCTTGTTCAGCGGCGACCTAATTAATATATCACATCGTCGTTTTCGAAGTCAAGAACTTTTTTAAAGTTTTTTCGATGTCTTTCGACATCATTTTGTCTCTTTAAAATCGTTTCGTCCGAAGCGACGTTTATTAATTTATCATACGATGCAAGCTTTCGTCAACCATTAAAACCAAACCATTTTAAGGAATATAATTGACGCTAATCCCGGAACACCCAATACACCTACAGTAACCAGAGTCGCAGGGTTAGTCGGCACATGCACGTCGCCGATCCAACCCATCGTATTCACCATATATAACAGCACAAACGCCACTATACCGTGTACGACAAAGCCTGTGACAAAACGAGCCGCGCGAGGACGTCGAAACAGCAGAAACAACAGTGAGAGCAGCGATACCACAAATACGATGAGCATGATCGTCTTCATCACGTTCCACTTCCTCTCCTTGGCTGGTTTAGATAGGAATAATCATGCACTACTAATCCCACTCTCTTCGCTTGTCCAAGCAATACGGACAATCTAGCCTCCGTTGCTTTAAGCATAAAGATTGCATAATCAATCTCCTCCTGACCCGAGGCATAATCAAACTGCAGCTGTGCAGTTCTCCATCTCCTGAAGGCAACATGTATGTCGTGCAAGAGAAACTCTCTATCTAATTCCTCATGAAGATCATGTTCCTTTTTGCGATTCATCCATCTCCACATCATCTATCACTCCCCCCAGCCTGTCTAAATTAGACTATGGTTGTCCCGAGCAATATAGAACGTTAAGATTTATGACTCATCAATATTCAATTAGGCAGCCAAATAAACAAAAAGAGCCCCGCACCCCCGACTTATGCCGGAGAAGCAAAGGCTCCTGCTTATTGCAGCTTTATTATCGTTTTGCGCGAATCACAGCTCTCTACGGCCTTCCAACGCCTTAGATAAGGTCACTTCATCCGCATACTCCAAGTCGCCGCCAACCGGCAGTCCATGTGCTATACGCGTCACCTTAATGCCAAACGGACGAACCAACCGCGAGATATACATCGCAGTCGCTTCCCCCTCAATATTCGGATTCGTGGCAAGGATCAATTCCTTAACACGTTCATCGCTTAGCCGCTTCAACAGCTCCGCCAATCGAATATCTTCCGGTCCGACCCCCTCCATAGGGGAGATCGCCCCCTGCAGCACATGATAGTATCCTTCGAATTCCTTTGTCCGTTCCATGGCAACAAGGTCCTTCGTTTCCTGCACTACGCAGATGACCGATCCATCTCTTGATTTGTCCTGGCAGATGCGGCATGGATCCGTATCCGTAATATTGCAGCACACCGAGCAATAATGCAGATTGCGCTTTACATTGACGAGCGCCTTGGCAAAGTCGATCACATCATCCTCTTGCATGCGAATGACATGAAATGCAAGCCGCGCCGCCGTCTTCGGCCCGATTCCCGGGAGACGAGTGAAGGCGTCGATCAATTTAGCTATCGGTTCGGGATAATACAATGGCCCGTCCCCCTTTCCTGACCATCTGTCACTGCCAATTATATAGGCAGGCATACAAATAGTGGTGCCCTACCCTTAGTATAAGGATCAGCACCACTATCTCTTCTTAATCCGTATAAATAATTCTCGAATTAGAACAATCCAGGGATCTTCATGCCACCTGTAAATTTGGACATGTCATCATTGGCAAGATCTTCTGCCTTCGTCAACGCATCGTTAACTGCAGTAATAACCAAGTCTTGCAGCATTTCGATATCTTCTGGATCAACTACTTCTGGTTTCAGAGCGATGCTAAGTAATTTTTTGTGGCCGTTAACTTCAACAGTTACAGCGCCGCCGCCGGAAGTGCCTACGATCTTCTTGTCTGCAAGCTGCTCTTGCGCTTTCAGCATTTGCTCTTGCATTTTCTTAACTTGCTTCATCATCTGGTTCATATTGTTCATGACAATAAATCTCCTTTATTCTCCAAAGTTATGGGTTTATTCTTTTATGACAACGAGGTCTTCGCCAAACATATGAATCGCCTCGTCAATCCAAGGTTCTCGAGCTTGGTCCTGACCTTCCGGCTCCAGCTGAAAAGCCGTCTCCGGCTCTTCGGTCTTTGATTCAACCGAGTCTTCCCAGTCCTTCAACATCATCGTATCCAGCTGATAGTCCGCACCTAACACGTCACTAAGCACACGCTCAATAACCTGCTTATTAGATGGCTTCTCCGTCGTGTCACGATGAATCGTGTTCTTAAATGCGACCAGCACCTTGCCTTCAAGTGCAGAGACCGGCTCACCATTGACAAGCCAAGCATGAATCGTAACGCCCGCTTCCTTCACTCGCTGCAGCACTTGACCCCACTGACCGCGTATCTTCGCAAAGTTAGGAGAATTGTGATTCTCCACATACTGCTCGAATTGCGGAGGCTTCTTCGCGCCTGAAGACGCACGCTGCAATTGCCGCGCAGCAGGACGTTCCGCCCCGGAAGGATGCTGAGCTTGGTCGGCAGGCACCCCATTCTTCAGCAGTTGGTTCAACTTCGTCTCCAACGCGCTAACCTGCTGTTGAAGCTTCTGAACCAATGCATGATCTGCTGGAGAAGATTGAGCTTGCGCAACTGCGCTTGCCGGAGCATTGCCTTCCGTTGTCGCAATATGAAGCAGCGCCACCTCGAATAGCGTCTGCGGCTGAACCGCATACTTCATCTCGGTCTGGTAGCGATTGAGCGAATCAATAATCGCAAACAATCGATCTGTCGAGAATGAATCCGCCAATTCTCGGGCTAACTCTATTCGAGTCATCCGGCCAGTCATGCTCTCACCATTAGGTACGAGCTTCAGCATCAGAATGTCGCGGAAAAAGTACACCAAACTTTCCATGCATTTATCCGCGCTCTTTCCTTCCTGCATCAATTGCTCTATACCCGTCAATACTGTTGCGGCGTCCTGATCGCGAACAGCCACAGCCAGCTTGGCAAACTGCTCTTCGGGCATTCCGCCCGTAATGTTCAATACTTGTTGATACGTGATGCGTCCATCTGTAAAGGAGGATGCCTGATCCAATAAGCTCAGCGCGTCGCGCATACCGCCATCAGACAGCTTGGCGATGTATGTCAATCCTTCCCGTTCAGCCTCAATGCCTTCTTCACGGCAAACCAGCTCAAGACGCTCCACCTGTTCATCCAATGATACAGGCCGGAAGTCAAAGCGTTGGCAGCGCGAAATGATAGTCGCCGGAAGCCGATGAGGTTCCGTCGTCGCCAATATAAACATGACGTGTGCCGGGGGTTCCTCTAACGTCTTAAGCAGCGCATTGAAAGCCTCAGTCGTCAACATGTGTACCTCGTCAATGATGTACACCTTGTAACGCACCTCGGTTGGCGCATATTTTACTTTTTCCCGAAGATCGCGAATTTCCTCAACGCCTCGGTTGGAAGCGGCGTCAATCTCCACCACGTCCATAACAGCGCCTGCCGTTATACGGCGGCAAGCTTCACATTCGTTACAAGGCTCAGGACCTGGTCCATGCTCACAATTGACCGCTTTCGCCAATATCTTAGCTGCACTCGTCTTACCAGTACCCCGCGGTCCGCTAAACAAATATGCATGCGAAAACCGCTGCTCCCGCAACGAATTCTGCAACGTTTGAATAATGTGCTTCTGACCCACCATCTCTTGAAACGATTGTGAGCGCCATGCGCGATACAATGCAATATGACCCATGTTGTAACCTCGATAACAATCTTCTCGCTCTATCCATACTGCATATAAACGAGAGTGATAAGCAATCTTTTATATTATACTATATCACATTCATTAAAAAAACAGCCAATCCCCATATCAATTATGCAGGGAATGACTATAATTTACAATAACTAGTAAGGGATTGATATCGTAAAGATGGTGCCATAGCCTTTGGACGATACTCTGATCACACCGCCAATATCATGGATAATACGCTGGCATACAGCCAATCCAAGCCCCGTCCCATCCGCTTTAGTCGTAAAGAACGGGTCAAATATCTTGTCCATCAGAAATCCTGGTATTCCCGGACCTGTATCTCGAATCACAACCTGCATTCGCTTGCTTGACTCATCTGCCCTTACCTCTATTGATAAGGTGCCGCCCTCTACCATAGCTTCAATCGCATTTTTGGATACATTGATAAATGCCTGCTTGAGCAGCTCGCGATCCGCTACAACTGTATGACTGAGATCTCCACTGTCATATTGAACCTGAACATGATTCAGAGACGCCTCATCCTGAATGATCGGAAGTACTCCTTCCCACACCTGCTGGATATACAGCCTCTCCATGCATACTTGCTTCGGCTTGCTGAGAAGCAGAAACTCAGCCACCAGCTCGTTGATACGGTCAATCTCAGTCAGCATAATCTCGGTATGCTCAACCTCTTTCGTCATGCCCTTATTAGTAAACGACTTCTTGAACATCTGAATAAATCCTTTTATCGAGGTTAACGGATTGCGAATCTCATGTGCTGTACCTGCAGCAATCTGTCCGACCATAGTCAATCGATCGCTGCGCCGCACCTGCTCTTCTAATGAGCGAAGGTTCGATACATTTTTGAATATGACATAAGCGCCTTCAATGTCGTCGGATGAGTTGCGAAGCACATTGGAGTCCACCAACAAGTCATAACGATATTGATCATTCGTCCATGAGACCGCATGATTTCTTACGACTGCGCCTTCAAGCACTGAACGTTGGACAAGATGGTGCTCAGTAGGCATATCGCCAAACAATTCATTCATTCGGCGGCCAATAACTGCGTTCCGCTGCCATCCAAGAAGTTCACAAGCTGTGTCGCTGATCTCAACCAAATGAAACTGAGTATCCAATACCAAAACTCCCAGATTTACATCCCGTAAAAAGGCGTCTGCGAACTGCTGCAACAACGACAACTGCCGACAGCTTCTGTCTTCACGAACGTCTGAATGAGTGATTGGTCTATCCATAAGCATACATCCACCTCAACTTCAGATTGTCAATATGACAGGCGAAACGTGATGGTGAGCTATTTCTTTCGCCGTGACGAGGCCAGAATCCTGCTCATTTTTTCTTAAAACCGTATAAATATGTAAATTTTCGATAAAAACAAAAAAACACCGACTCTCATCGGTGTTCATGCTTGTTCATATGGAAACCGTGCACCTGTTATTGATAATTGCGATCCGAGCGGCACTTCTGTACAATGGCTCGGGCCAGGCTTCCCCTCGGCACATGGGTGAACCTACTTATGGCTGCTTCCTTCCGGACCTGACCAGATTCATAGGTACCCATTGCGAAGGACCCGACCGTCAACACCACGTGCAGACTCCAGACCTCACATCGACAAAACCTCTAACAGGAATTCAACCTCGCTATAGCGGATTGCGAGTTACAGGGCACCGCTGCCTCCCCATCTAGCACGGCAAGGATTAGTATAGAACATTTCTGGACAAAGTGCAACCTAAGTCAAACATTTACAACTCTCATCGTGCGGCGCAAGCATGATCTGGGGCACCTATGTTCAAATAGATGCTTCTGCAGAATCCGCAACTCCATCGCTTTCCTTAACAGCCCCCTGCCTGATCAAGCTGAGACCAATTGTAATTAACGTCGCTAATATTCCTGCACTAATATAGACGATATCAGTAGCTTGAGGGAGCACAAGGATCCATCGTAATATGAAGGCGCTAGCTACCGTACCGCTGAATCCAAGCAGCAACCAGAATACATTCAATTCGATCGACTTACGCTTTACCACTGCCAGCTCTACAAGGATACATCCAGCTAGAACAACAGCCACGGTCGCTATACCCAAGCCCGCAAGCAATGCCGACTGATCAGGAGCAGGAAAACCTGCGTTGGGAATTGCCCGTCCTAAAGACTTGAACACAAACACACTCAATCCGACGCTCAAAAACGAACCCGCCGCTGATTCCAATCCAACTTTCAACCATTTATATGAGCCTAATGAGACACGACGAAGCTTGCAAACCCACACTTCTGCCAATCCTGCCGCAACGGCAAGTATGATCACTCCCAATACAGTCTGGAATGAATAGTTCCCCCGAACAATGTCAATAAAGAAGCCGAAGCCATACTCAATTATCCTCTCCATCATATATGTGTCCCCCCCATTACCACATACGACTGCTATTACTCTTCGTTCAGTTCCTCAAACTCCAGATTCACCGGATGATCCGGGAGTTCATGTATACCTTCACCAAGCGTATCTGTAGTCGGTACAGATCGATCGACCTCTTCTAGGCGTATTCCGTCAATCCACACCTGACCCGGACCAATGAGCAGCACCCCGAACGCTACAGCACCAGCATTATCCGCAACATCTAACACAACATCATACGACATCCAATCTGTTGTTCCCTTGATCGTTCTGTTCTGCATATTATCGAAGGCCAACGCTTCTTCATCCTTGCCGTCGATCCGCATCCATAATCCCGCCGAATTCACCTTCTCTGTCTTGATGAACCCTGTCAAACGCACCCGTTTTCCACGATAATGATCCGCTTTGACCATTTGCATCAATGTGCCGAAGCCTTGGGTATTCGCGTCTGGATTACCCTTGATCGTCCCCGAAGCTGTCCCTCGGTTCACAACTTTACGATCAACACCCACCTCATACTGATGCGGGTATACCCCTGTCAGCATCCATCCTTTAGGAACATTGCGATGATTCACGTACGCTTGCTCTTCATCCATATGCGGCGACTCCATATCCATATCTTCCTCCTTATGTGTAAATGGTCTAAATCCTCTACGATATTGCTGTGGAGTCAAAGAATAGAAGCGACTAAAGGCTCTGGTGAACGAATCTTGGCCAGAAAAGCAGTATTCCAGCGCTATATCCAAGATTCGCTTGTCCGTATGAAGCAGTTCTACCGCCGCTTCCGTCAACCTTCTCTCCCTTAAATAGGCCGCTGCGCTCATGCCAACGTGCGACATGAAGATACGATGCAGATGAAAGCGTGACACAGCTGTATGGCGAGCAATATCGTCATAATCGATATCTTCTTTCAGATGCCGTTCTATGTAGCGAATAGCAGCCTTAACCCACTGCTTATGCTCAATCCACATTATTTCCACCCCCCCTCGTACTCCACATGTAGATCGTACCGTATATGGCAGAGTCTGTTTTTACATTTTGTGCTCTGTTTACTGGAGAATCATATGTTCGACGAGCTGCATCTAATTTTCCTTTTTAAAGGGTCGGAGTCCGCTTGATTTCGTATGTATGTAAGACGGAATTAACCTATTATCTCAGTAATCAGCATGGTTTTCAGATGCTGTAACGGGGTAGAACCCTGTTATCTTACCCACTGGACTCTAATCATTCGATACCATGCTTATTTAACAGGGTTTAACCCCGTTATCACGCCAATCTACATGGGAATTGCACCTGTAACAGGGTATTTCCACGTTATCGCAGTCACAAAGTACAAGCGTCTGCACTCGCCGTCATGAATATATATGTAAAAAAATAAACTCCCCCGCCATAAAGGCAGAGGAGCTCGCTGTATAACATAACGTATAAAATTAGATGCCGTATTTCTTTTTGAAACGATCGACACGACCACCAGCATCCAGGAACTTTTGCTTACCTGTGAAGAATGGGTGGCAAGCGGAGCAAACCTCGACTTTCAGGTTTTCCTTAACGGAACCTGTTTCGAAAGAGTTGCCGCAAGCGCAAGTAACAGTCGTAGCATGATATTTCGGTTGAATTGCTTCGTTCATCGAATTCACCTCTTTCCGCCCTGAGCCCTTTGCGTGCCCAGAGTTATGTTGACACAAAGTGCATTATAACACACAGCGCTCGTCCACGCAAGTAAACAATACGTGGTCATCCGGCAGTCCTTAGCGCTTAGACTAGTACCGAGCTTTCTCCCGCGCCAATAAAGCAGGCGGCACATGTGTATAAGAGCCGATCACCACATCAGGCAGCTCCTCACGGAAGATATCGATCATTTGCTTCATCCCCAGCATCTCACCCTGAGCTTTAGGGATAAGCTCCAGATAGCTCTCCGGATCGATGTTCAGATTCCGCAATTGAATCAAGCGCAGCTTCGTTCGACGCGCAAACTCCACCATCGCCTCAATCTCTTCCTCGCGGTCCGACACACCTGGGAACACCAAGTAGTTGATGGAGGTGTATACCCCTTGCTCGGAAGCATAACGCAGCGACTTCTCCACATTGGCAAGCGTGTAGCCGCGCGGGCGGTAATACGCGTTATAGTGATCGTCTAGCGCACTGATCGTGCTAACACGCATCAGATCTAGACCGGCATCAACGATTCCACGAATGAAATCGGTAAGTCCCGCATTCGTGTTGATGTTGATGTATCCCATATCCGTCTGGCGGCGAACTTCCTTAATCGCCTCGATAATGATCTTGGCTTGTGTGGAAGGCTCGCCTTCGCAGCCTTGCCCAAAGCTAATGATCGATTCCGGCGTCTTCAGATGCTCCATCATAATCTGGACAAGCTCATCAACTGTCGGCTTAAACTTCATCCGTGTCTGTGGAGCAGGAAAGCCGCTGTCATCTGGCTGTTCCGATATACATCCGAAGCAGCCCGCGTTACACGAATAAGATACCGGCACCGCGCCTTCCCAACGCTGCAGGAATGTATTCGACGCCGTCAGGCACTCATACTCCAATGCACAGTTAGATAAATGCTGGTACAGACGGTTCTCTGGATATTTCTCATTCAGAGTAACAACCTGTTTGCGCAGCTCGTCACGGTCGCAGTTGAGCGGATCCCACTTATACGGGTCATCGGACGGATGCGCCGCGACAAAGAATTGACCGTCCTTCCAGACTACAGCTGAATAGCCAAAGAGCGGAAGCTTCTGCTCTTTATCTGTCTTCACATAAGCCGGGATATGCAATCGAGTATATCCTTGCGGCAGCAGTGCGCCAACAGCCTGCACATTACCTTTAATGGCGGCCATCTCGCCCGTATCCGGATCAAGTCCTATTGGCCGCGTACACGGCAATCCAACTAGAGTCGCGCCTTCAGGCATCGGAATGAGCTCATCGTCCATAATCTCTACAATCATGTCACCGCTTCGAGCCAGCCCTATCATTGATTCATGGTCAAATATATTTCCTTCTGCATCCGCGTACACTACATTCATTATTACTTATGTCCTCCCCAGTAGCTTATGCGTTAGCTGACGGACGAACTGCGTGAGCGGCGAGTTGGCGGCCCACTAATATTTCCACTCAAATCAAGCGCAGCGAAAAATTCTTCATTCGTCTTCGTGTCACGCATTTTCTTAATGAATTGATCTACGATCTCATTGCTCTCCGTCATATTTTTACGAATTGCCCACAATTTATCCAACTCTTCCTTCGACAGAAGCATCTCTTCACGACGTGTGCCAGAGCGACGAATGTCGATAGCAGGGAAGATGCGGCGTTCAGACAATTTGCGATCCAGATGGAGTTCCATGTTGCCTGTACTCTTGAATTCTTCGTATATAATATCGTCCATACGGGAACCCGTTTCAACAAGCGCTGTTGCCAAGATGGTCAAGCTACCGCCTTCTTCAATGTTACGCGCAGAACCGAAGAAACGCTTCGGACGATGGAAAGCTGTCGGGTCGATACCACCGCTGAGCGTACGCCCTGATGGAGGTACAACCAGGTTATAAGCACGCGCCAAACGAGTAATACTATCGAGGAGAATAACTACGTCCTTCTTATGCTCAACCAAACGAAGTGCGCGTTCCAATACCAATTCCGTTACTTTAATATGATTCTCCGGCACCTCATCAAATGTGGATGCGACTACCTCGCCCTTCACCGAACGCTGCATATCTGTTACTTCTTCCGGACGCTCATCTATAAGCAGCACGAACAGTTCAATATCTGGATGGTTAGTGGAGATGCTGTTGGCGATCTCTTTAATAAGCATGGTCTTACCTGCTTTAGGAGGAGCAACGATCAGACCGCGCTGGCCTAGACCAACAGGCGCGAGCATATCCATAATTCGCGTGGAAATCTTATCAGAGGATGTCTCTAAAACAAGCTTCTTCTGCGGATAGAGAGGTGTCAATGCTGGGAAATGAAGGCGCTGAGCCGCTTCTTCCGGATTTTCGCCGTTGACGGCGTTAATTTGCAGCAAACCGAAGTAACGTTCATTTTCCTTAGGGGGACGGCACTTGCCGGATACCAAATCTCCTGTACGCAGATCAAACCTGCGAATCTGTGATTGAGAGATATAGATATCTTCCGCGCTTGGCAAATAGCCTATCGGCCTCAAGAAACCGAAGCCCTCTGGCAGAATATCAAGAATACCTTCCAAGAACAAGAATCCGCCTTGCTCCGCCTGCGCGCGCAAAATGGCAATAATCAATTCTCTCTTCTTCATCTGACCATAGCCAGCAATCTGAAACTGCTTCGCGAGCTTGTATAACTCAGCCAATTTCTTTCCTTCCAAATCGGACATTTGCAGATCCATATAATACAACTCCTATTCTCATTCTCATATACTAACAGACATATCAGGGTCATGATCTGTATGCGGGAGATAAATTTTCAATATAAGTACTTGCGATGAGGATGTAAATCAGCTGTTAGGTGTGAAATATTATGCAATCTATACGGAGTATAGGTGTTTATTAAGCCCATTGATTCATCCACTAAAAACTTCTGTAAAGAGAGCACATGATGCATGCACTCTCTTATGATCTATTAAACTTAACTAAAACATTATCGTTTGGGTGTGTAACCGATAGACAAGGGATAGGCATCAGGATTCGAATTTGTCAATGAAGGTGACAAGTAATGGACTGGTAACAGATGATAAATACTCGAAGGTCATTACTATAGACTTACCCAAGTTGGTACGACTTATTCAGTGTGGCGCCATACTTCCGCACCGAGATGTTGAAGATTCTCTACTAATCGATGATAGCCGCGGTCAATATACTCTACACCTGTTATTTCGGTAATGCCGTTTGGAACTATTAATCCTGCTATTACAAGCGCCGCACCAGCTCGAAGATCGCTGGCACATACTTTGGCGGCATTCAGTTGACTGCCCTCAATAATAGCCGAGCGCCCTTCCACTCGAATCTTAGCACCCATACGATGCAACTCTGGCACATACTTAAATCTGCCGCTATATATAAAGTCCGACAGCATGCTGGTTCCCTTGGCTTGGGTCAGCAAGCTAGCCATTGGTGATTGAAGATCGGTAGGGAATCCAGGGTACACCAGCGCCTTAACATCCACAGGGGTATATTCCGGCTTGCCAATTACGCGTATGGATTCATCACCCTCGATACATTCAACACCCATTTCTTGAAGCTTAGCTGTCAAGGCCTCCATATGCTTCGGAATGATGTTGTCGATAATGATATCGCCGCGTGTCGCTGCGGCTGCAATCATGTATGTTCCCGCTTGAATGCGGTCTGGAATGATGGAATGTCGACAGCCATGCAGCCTGTCTACACCCTCGATACGAATCGTCTCGGTTCCCGCACCTTTAATACGTGCGCCCATCGAGTTCAGCAATGTAGCGACATCTATGATCTCAGGTTCTTTGGCTGCGTTCTCTATTGTTGTCAAGCCTTTAGCTCTTGAAGCCGCCAGCATAATATTAATCGTTGCGCCTACGCTAGCAATATCTAAATATATCTTAGCTCCCTTCAACTCACGCGCATAAATGTGCACGGACCCATGGTCGTTGGTGACGGTTGCTCCCAGCGCTTCAAATCCTTTAATATGTTGGTCTATTGGACGAGGCTCAAAGCTGCAGCCCCCCGGCAAGCCAATGATGGCTTCACCAAAGCGCCCTAGCAGCGCTCCCATCAAATAGTACGATGCGCGAAGCTTCTTGACGAGCCCGTTATGCATCGGGATGGATATCATCTGTGACGGGTCGATGCGCATAGTGGAATCACTGCACTCTACGATACCGCCAAGCTCTGTAATAATCTCGGTATAGGTTACAACATCACTAATCTCCGGCAAGTTGTCTAGGACAACCTCCGTTTCCGCTAAGATGGCAGCAGGCAATAACGCAACTGCGCTGTTCTTCGCTCCGCTAATCTGTACGGTACCGCACAGCGGCCGCCCTCCGCTAATCATTAACTTTTCCATTGTGTGTCCCGTTCCCCCTACAACATGTATGAAATCAATACCGCATCAAGCCCGTTCATGTTGCAAGATGGATCTGCTACTGCGGGATGACCATACGAAAGCTTGCTTGCTGTTGCTGCAAACAGCTCTATTCTAGAGCCTAATTTCATACCATGTTTATTATCCTTGTGAGCATCTTAGCATCTTATGCTTCAGGTTTCAAATACTGGCTTAATCAACATTCATGCTATAACACTAAAAATGGGAAGAACACCGATAAACGATGTTATTCCCATATGCTTTAACACATGTGTGTACAAAATCGCTTAATATGCTTGGTCATTGCTGCTAAACAAACGAATCTTGTTCGCAGCCAATATCTCGTACTCGAGTTATTATACCACAATTGCCCCCGGTAAAGTAAACAGCCTCTTGACAACTGGAATGTGTACAGTATAATAATCTGTCACAATTAGCAGCATGCCAAATAGTACAATAGAACCCATAGAGAGACATATGAAGTCAGCATATCCGATTAATGTGAAGGTGCATGAAGGATCCCATTTACAGCGATACGCATCTCATCAATATCAAATGGCTTCGTAAAATGCATAAGCGCCCCCAGCTCCGTTGCTTCCTTAATCATGTCCAGCTCGCCATACGCCGTCATCATGACCACATTCATGGTCGGCTCCATCAGCTTAATCTGCTTCAGTATTTCCAAGCCATCCATTCCTGGAATCTTCATATCCAACAATACGATATCAGGCGTTTCATTACGCACGATGTCTAATGCAACCTTGCCATTAGGGGCCTGATAGGTGATATACCCCTCGCTGCCGAATACCTCCATGAGAAGAACCCTTATACCGTTCTGGTCATCCACAATTAATACTTTCTTATTATTCACTTGGCACCCCTCCCGCTGTATATCACTTGGGGTACTTATTCGAGTTCAATTGTTAAATTCCTCCTTACATTCTACATTTCAACTAAACATTTGTGAGTTAAATGAAAAAAAATAAGTGAACATCAGCATTGGATACACGCCCAAATGCACAAAGAGCCGTCCCAAACCTAAGTTTAGGACGACTCTTATTCTTCTAATCATTATCCGCGGTGTTTCACTGCGGCCTTGACGAATTCACGGAACAACGGCTGTGGACGGTTTGGACGGGAAATGAACTCCGGATGGAATTGCACTGCCAAGAACCAAGGATGCTCAGGACATTCCACGATTTCAACCAAACGGCCATCCGGTGAAGTACCGGAAATGATCAAACCTGCATTTTCAATAGCTTCGCGATATTCGTTGTTAAACTCATAACGATGGCGGTGACGCTCGTACACCAGCTCATCATTGTAGCATTCCATTGCAAGGGAACCATCTTTCAACTTGCATGGGTACAGTCCAAGACGCATCGTTCCGCCCAGATCTTCAATATCCTTCTGCTCAGGAAGCAGATCGATTACTGGGTATTGAGTGGTTGGATTAATCTCAGAGCTGTTTGCGCCGTCCATTCCTAAGATAGAACGAGAATATTCAATCACAGCAACTTGCATGCCGAGGCAGATACCGAAGAACGGAATCTTCGACTCACGCGCATAACGAATCGCTGTTACTTTACCTTCGATACCGCGGTCGCCGAAGCCGCCAGGTACCAGAATACCGTGTACGCCTGCAAGCTCCTCTGCTACATTAGCATCTGTGATCTCTTCAGCGTTCACCCAACGGATATTCACTTCGGAATTCGATTCGAAGCCGGCATGCGACAATGCTTCTACGATCGACAAGTACGCATCGTGAAGCTCTACGTATTTACCAACGATTGCAATCTCAACTTGCTCTTCCAGCGATTTCACGCGGTCAACAAGCTTGATCCAATCTGCCATGTCTGGATCGGAAGTCTGCAGCTTCAGGTGGTTGACGACAATGTCATCCATGCCTTGCTCATGAAGCATGAGCGGCACTTCATACAGTGTCGAAGCATCGCGGCATTCCACTACTGCATCCACATCGATGTCGCAGAACTGCGAGATCTTGCGCTTCAAGTCTTCCGAGATCGGACGCTCTGTACGAAGGACAAGCATATTCGGTTGAATACCGATGCTGCGAAGCTCCTTCACGCTGTGCTGTGTCGGCTTCGTCTTCACTTCACCCGCTGCTTTGATGTAAGGAATGAGCGTAACGTGAATGTACATCACGTTATCACGACCCACATCGCTCTTCAGCTGACGAATCGCTTCTAGGAATGGCAAGCTCTCGATATCGCCTACGGTGCCGCCGATTTCCGTAATTACAACGTCCGAGCCAGATTCTCTGCCCGCGCGCATAACGCGTTCTTTGATCTCGTTCGTAATATGAGGAATAACTTGAACGGTGCCGCCCAAGTACTCGCCCCGACGCTCTTTAGAGATGACAGAGGAGTAAACTTTACCCGTCGTGACATTACTGTTCTTGGACAAATTAATGTCAATGAAGCGCTCGTAGTGTCCCAAGTCGAGATCCGTTTCCGCGCCATCATCCGTCACGAATACTTCGCCGTGCTGATAAGGGCTCATTGTTCCTGGGTCCACGTTAATGTACGGGTCGAATTTTTGAATCGTGACCTTCAGTCCGCGATTCTTCAGCAGTCTGCCAAGAGATGCAGCCGTTATACCTTTACCCAAAGACGATACGACGCCGCCCGTTACGAAAATATATTTTGTCACTGGTGAAACCCTCCTATGATCAAGTGCAATCATGACAAGTTCTCGGGAGGCTTTGTTTGCAGCATCTAACGATTGCTTGTTTCATGTATCTCATGATGTTATCGTATCCCATTTCAACATGAAAAATAGCTGCCAAACATGCCATAAAAAAACAAAAAAGTGACTCCCGTGGTCACGGGGCACTTTCTATTCATCACTATAAAATTAATTGCCAAATCCAAAGCCCATATGATAGTTTACCTGTTCGCTCGTCCCGTGTCAAGGGTGATAAACATCATAAAAAACATAATGCCGCCTGCGCTCAACTAATGAATAATCGACAGCGCGGACGGCAGCTACAGAGGCATTCATATGAAACGATTAGCGGTCAAGTTTGTCTTCCTCATCGTCATATTCTTCCTCGGCTTCTTCCTCTTCTTCAGCATCCTCGTCCAACTCTTCATCGTCGAGAATAACTTCTTCCTCTTCTTCAACTTCCTCGGTCTCTTCTTCAGAGTAGATCTCGTCTTCACTTTCTTCTTCAACGAAGTCGAAATCCTCGTCACCAGAGTAAGAATCATCATCCTCTGCATAATCGTCATCTTCGATATCGTCATCTTCATCGTTGATGATGCGCGGACGCTTGGAATTACCAGCGATAGCTGCTTCTTCGGAACGATCAACTGGGTACCAGCGCTTCAAGCCCCATGTGTTGCCGCCTACACACGCAAAACGTCCATCAATATTAATTTCCGTATATAGTTGAGCAATGACATCCATAATTTGTTCTTGTGACAAGCCGCGCAGCTTAGCTACTTCAGCCATCAGATCGCGGTAATAATAAGGCGTGTTCGCAGTCTTAAGAATAAGAAACGCCAGGTCTACCATCGGGATTTCCTGCACTTTGTCGGGATCTAGTTTCAAGTCCAATGGGGTGCTCATATCTACACATCCATCCTCTCACAAATGTTCAAACTTCAAGTTCGTTTCAGCATATCTTCTATCAAGATATCCATGTTCACACCTAAGTAAAACCGATTTGTTCTTAAAATGCAAGTTTTCTTCACAGACAGTTCATATGTATGCCATTCTCGTCCTACAATAGGGAAACGCGAAGGGGGTCCCTCCGCGTTCGACTGTATCCGCACTCGAAGGCGTGATGCGCCTCCGACCATGGCGTGCTGAGCCCTTCGCCGGCTCTACTTCATCTTATGTCTCCCAGCTTACTTTGACACGGAAGAAGGCCTAACTTTGGGAAAAAAGGCAGCTATACCAGTCCACCTCCCTTCATAACGCATACGATAACGCACTAGGACCTGTCGGGAGGGGACTCCACATTGGATGTATTGGTCTTTCTCCAGCTATTGCTTCAAGATCTCTCCTTAGGCGGACAAGACAAACGCCCATATCTCATCCGCTTTGAAGATGCCAGACTATATCAGCATTGCGCCGAGGCGCTGCAGCAGGCTGTTCCCGATAATCCTCTGCTTGAGGAGGTACGGGAAGAGCCGCTTATCTCTGCTGTTCGTTGCATGCTGTCCAGAGCGGCATACGAGCGCTTAGCGGCTGATAAAGGCGACTTGTGGATAGAAGAAGATGTCCGCCTCACGATGCATACGGCATCCCACAAGACGGTGTCTTGGGAGCGCGGAATTCCTTGGGGTGTTCGCCAGATTAAAGCTCCTCAGGCTTGGAGTCTAACCACTGGCCACCGCATCCATATCGGTGTTATCGACACTGGGGCGGATTACCGTCACCCCGATCTAAGAAATTCTCTATTGTCCGGCGTCAATCTGGTGCAGCGCGGTACAGCCCCACATGATGACAATGGCCACGGCACCCATATCGCAGGAACAATAGCCGCTTCTAATCAGATGTTCGGCATAATTGGTGTCGCGCCGCGCGCCATGATTCATCCCGTGAAGGCATTCGACAGCAACGGTTCAGCATTTGTATCTGATATTATTGCGGGCATTGATTGGTGCGTGCGCAATAAAGTACACATTATTAACATGAGCTTCGGCATGAAGTCGCGCAGCAAGTCACTGCTGAAGGCGGTAAACAGCGCGTATAATGCCGGCATCACCATCGTCGCCTCGTCTGGCAACGATGCCAAGCGCAAGTCGATTGATTATCCCGCACGCTACAGTCAAACCATCTCAGTTGGCGCAACAGACGTCAATCGGCTGATCGCGCCATTCAGCAATCGGGGCAGCTTCGTTGATATATACGCGCCGGGTGAGAAGATCATTTCCTCATGGTTGAAAAATAAATACCATGAAATGAGCGGCACCTCCATGGCGACTTCCCATGTCAGCGGCACGATTGCCCTGCTGCTTGCCCTGAAACCGGGCTTGAAGCCGAATGATATTAAGACGCTTCTAAAACGAACGGCAACGCCCACCATGAGCCGCACAGCTCGACGCAGCGCGACACGACCAGCGGGTGAAGTCGATGTTGCGCGACTGCTGCGCGACATCAACAATCAATAAAGCGACAATGTCACATTTAATAGTCTTATGTCGGCACCAAGAAACCAATCCTCGGCGTGACGAGACTGCTGCAGCAGTCCGTATACACTTCATGGCCAAGGAGAGGTTTCTTTTTTACATCTATATGCAATATCTTGTGATCAACCAACAAGGGCGAGTGCTGCATCGGGTGAGCCTGCGGACACTTGTGGATACTATCGGACACATTGCAGACACTTGCGGTCACTACCGGACACACAGGCCGTTATTTACGGAATTATCAGCTGTTTCGGCAGCCAAGCGGACCGTGGTTCCGCTATTCGCTCCAATATGGAGGAGAATCGCTCATTCGGATACCCATAACGGCTCCTGTGTCCGCGAAACTCGATAATTTGCCTCATTATTGCAAAATAACGGCTTCTGTGTCCGTTGCAGCGCTGGAAACCGCCCGTCTGCCGCACAACCCAAAGAGGCTGTCCCGCAGTCACTCTCATGACATGCGGGGCAGCCTCCATGCAGTTCTATTACATGCGCTCTGGCGCGGAAACTCCGACAAGGCGCAATACATTAGCAATTACCGTGCGCACAGCGCCGAGCAATGCGAGGCGCGCTTGCGTTTGCTCCGCGTCCTCTGTGATGACGCGCTCAGCCTTGTAGTAGCTGTGAAGCAGAGCAGCTAGCTCATACACGTAGCGAATCAGGCGATGCGGCGCGTATTCGCGTGCCGCGACCTCGATCTCTTCCGGCAGCTCGCCCATCTTGCGGAGCAGATCATATTCATGCTCAGCCTTCAGAGAGCTAAAGTCAACATCAGCAAGCGGCTTAATCGCCACGCCTTGCTCTTCCGCTTGGCGGAAGATGCTGCAGATGCGCGCGTGCGCATACTGCACGTAGAACACAGGGTTCTCATTCGATGTGGAGATCGCCAGATCCATATCAAAGTCGAGATGCGAATCCATCGAACGCATCGTGAAGAAGTAGCGGATCGCGTCCACGCCTACTTCATCCATCAGATCTTCCATCGTTACCGCTTTACCAGTACGCTTGGACATCTTCACCTTCTCGCCGTCCTGATACAAACTAACCATCTGCGCGATCAACACCACGAGCTTGTCTGGATCGTTGCCGAGCGCTTCCATAGCCGCTTTCATCCGCGGAATATAACCGTGATGGTCAGCTCCCCAGATGTTGATCATGCGGTCGAAGCCGCGCGCATATTTGTCGCGATGGTAAGCTACGTCTGGCGTCAGATACGTATAAGATCCGTCATTCTTGATCAAGACGCGGTTCTTGTCATCGCCGAAGTCAGTCGTACGCAGCCAAGTAGCGCCTTCTTCCTCATATACTTTGCCCCCTGCTTTAAGAGCTTCGAGTGCCTTAATAACTTCACCGTTCTTGTATAAGGAAGTCTCGCTGAACCATGTATCAAAATGCACGTTGAAACGCGCCAAGTCACGCTTAATCTTATCCAGCTCTTTTTCCAAGCCGTAGCTGCGGTAATACTCGATGCGCTCCTCATCGGACAGCGATAATAGACGATCGCCTTCCTTCGCTACCAGCTCTTGCGCAAAGCCTTTAATGTCTTCGCCATAGTAGCCGTCTGCAGGCATCTCCGCATCCTGTCCCTGCGCTTGCTTGTAACGAGCTTCAATGGAGTACGCCAAGTTCATCACTTGATTGCCCGCATCATTAATGTAATACTCCCGATTCACTTCATATCCTGCGAAGTCGAACACGTTGCAGAGCGCATCGCCCACTGCCGCGCCGCGCGCATGTCCCAAGTGAAGGCTGCCTGTAGGGTTCGCACTGACGAACTCAACCTGCACGCTCTGGCCATTTCCGATATTCACGCGGCCGTATTCACTGCCTTGCTTGGATACCTCGCGTACAACATCGTAGAGGTAGCTCTTGTTCATGCGGAAGTTAATGAAGCCTGGACCTGCAATCTCCGCGCTTTCGATCGAAGCAGCGGCTTGGTCCAGGTTCTCAATAATCGCTTCCGCGATCTGGCGCGGATTGCGCTTCGCAATACGTGTCAATTGCATCGCGACATTCGTTGCTAAGTCGCCGTGCGACTTGTCCTTCGGCACTTCGATCACAAAAGCGGGAAGCTGTTCGCGCTCGACGATCCCTGCCTTCACAATCGATTCTTCTATTGCAGCTTTAACTGTTTCATTCATCCGTTCAATAACACCGGTATTCATCTTGTTATATCCTCCCTTTGATGACCTTGCTTCGGCTGAGCCGACTATATCTTCGTACACCGCTATAACGATTCACCTGTTATAGGCTGCAAACGTATCTGTATATCAAATCGCCCCGTGCTTCGACCGTCTACATATAAATCATAGCTCCATCTGAGCTTAGCCGGGATGCTGCAGGTTTCACCGTTATCCATTCGGAATGTCTCATCTTCGCGCCGCATCATCCGTGTGCGTGTTTCTAACGGAAACGACAGCACCTTAGAATCATACCGACCGCTGCGCGCGGCACCTTGTGCGAATGACATCTCAGATCTCACGGAACCATTTCTAGTCAGCTTCCACTCATCAGCGCTTATCTTAAGCATCACCGCAGTTTCCTGAACGGAGACGCTATTCTCCATCTGTGAACCACTTCGTCGCTTCACATGGTTCGGATCCTGTACCTGCTCCGTATAACGAAGGTAGAAGCTGTTGCCCTTAACATAAAGGTCGCCTTCAGCTGCTTGCTCCACGCGTTCATCCTGCTGGCGGCTTATGACCGTGATACGGACTCGACATTTATCCGATAGCGGGTTGGAACGTGTTTCACTCATCGCCTGTACCCCTTCTTGACTTAGTCTGATTGTACAATTATCTAGGAAACAGACCGCTTTTGCAACCTTTTTAGGGGTAGCATACTCCCTTTGTTCCCGTACTTCCTTCATTTATTCTTCCATCTGCGTCAAAATGGCAAAAAAGCCCCTCAATCCTGCCGACAAGGCATAAGAGGACTTACCCTATAACGTTAGACAAATAAAAAACACCTCCAAGTTGTACAAATAACGAATACCTTACAATACTCGCATTCTCAACTTGAAGGTGTGTTACCCCTATCTTATATACGGGAGTCAGTTCACTACAGGTTTATCCACTGGATGAGCAGCTTCGCCACTTCTGCACGCGTCATCTCGCCCTGCGGCACGAATTGGTTGCCGTCACGTCCCTGAATGAGCTTCAACGACTGTGCGGCTTGCAGCGAAGGCAGCGCCCACTTCGCGATCTGTTCCTTATCTGCATACGTTAACGCTGTGCTGTCAGCCTCATGCCCGGCAAGCTCGATTGCGCGCATCAGCATCACAATCGCTTCCTGACGCGTCACGCGGTCATTCGGGCGGAACTTGCCTCCATCGCCTTGGACCAGCTGGAGACGAGCCGCTGCCGCCACTTCATCCGCATACCATGCATTGGCAGCTACATCCTTAAACTTAGCTTCCCCAGATCCAGCGGTATCGCTGTCTACTCCATATATGCCTTCCAACGTCCGCACTAGCATTGCCGCAAACTCCGCGCGTGTAACGGACGCATTCGGCTTATATTGAGTGTCCGATACGCCGTTTACCAAACCAAGCGCCGCTGCGGAAGTGATAAACTCCTTCGCCCAATGTCCGCCTACATCCGCAAAGCTTGATAAAGCTGTAAATGTCGCACCCACTAGCTCCGCACCAGTCAACTCCGCCCGTACAGCAGCGCCTTCTGACTTCGCCTTTACAGGCTTGCTGTCAGCCGCTGCCGGCTGCACATACCAAGCTCCGTCATCTGACTTCGCCTTCCACGTCAAGCTCATGCCCTTCATGGCTGAAGGAAGCTGACCTAACTTGCCTTGCGATTCCACATTCGCAGTGAAACGGAACGCTTCGCCTGTCCACGACAGTCCTGAATCAGCCCATAGCTTCGCGTTGGCTGCGAGCTCTTGTCTTGTAAGCGAACTCGTCATGCCTAATACCATTCGCTCACCATCCGATGGGAAATGCTTCAGCATAGAAGCCGGAAGTTCAACCACAACATCCCCCACTTCTATATGCAAGGATGTGCCTTGTGCCGCCGCCGCTTGCATGATCGCAGCGTTCAATCCGAGCTTCCAATCTGTCGATCCCGATGCTCCACCGCTTAATTCCGCCTTCACGGTTACCGTTTGCTGCGGATGCTTCTTAATAGCATCAAGGAGTGACTTCTCCGTTTCCTGACTAAACGCCCATACTCCGTCAGTCAATACCGCTTCTGCTAACACGGTGCTGCCTGTAGAGCCGCCTCCATCAGTTATCCCGCCGCCGTTACTGCTGCCGCCTCCATTTTCACCAGAGCCAGAGCCGTCATCGCCAACCTCTGTCAATCGCCACACCGGAGATCGGGAACTGCCGCCGAATACATCCTCAGCCACCGCATACCAAGCGTAATCCTGTTCCGGATTCAATCCATCCCAGTTCACAGTCGCCTGCGCGCCGCTCGCTACTGGATCAACCGTGCCGATAACATGCTTCGTATAGATGTCCGCACGGAACATATCCGTCTCTACCCGCTTCAGCTTCGGCTCAATATCCCAGTCAACCACAAACTCATCCTTGCCGGGATACTCTGGCGCATCATAGTAGTTATAGTCATCCTTATAAGGCGAGTACGTCTTCATATCAATACGCTCGATCCGCTTGCCGTCAGGTGAAGCCTTGAATTCCAAGAGGCGCATGTAGCCTTCACCGCCTTCTGGTCCACCCTGATAGTCAGCCAGCATCTGATACACGTTGCGATCCGGTGTACCGTCACCGTTGTCGTCAATTGCATCGATCTTCGTTTCCGCATCATGATAATGTCCGCTTAATACCCCGATCACGTTCGGATTCGTCTTAACGACATCCTCATAGATCTGGTTGCCGACAGGTCCGCGCTCACCCGACACGAGCAGATATTCATGGAAATTCAAGATCGCAAACCGATCCGGATGCTGCGCCAGCACTTCATTCATCCACTGAATTTCTTCTTCATAGATGCCCCAGCCCATATACACCATGATGAAATCCATGCCATCCACCGATATCAGATCATAGTGACCGCGATTATCCTTGTAGGAGCCGCCATAATAAGGCTGGTCTTTAAATCGATCCTCACCGTAATACTGACTGAATTTCGAATAGTCCTCATCCTTATGATTGACGTCATGATTACCCGCGAGCACGCCATAAGGAATATCAGCCTCTTCTAGAACCTTCATATATTGATCTGAACGTTCCCACTGAATCTCTTTATCCATCTCATCTACGACGTCCCCTGTATGGAACACGTAGCGAATGTTCTCTTTATCCTTATTTTCCGCGATCCATTTTACTTCTGACTCATAGATGTGCGGATAAGATTCGGAATAGTACTGCGTATCCGACATCCACACCATCGTGAAATCTTCCACCTTCGCTTCGTCCGCAACTGCTGCAGGCGCAACTTCATCTTGGACGATAACGGATATTTTGCGTTCTTTATTCATATAAGGGCCTACAACCGCATGACCATTTAGTGAAAATGAACTCTCACCCGCCACCTGCGAAGCGAGTACATCCCACTTGCTTGTTTCTACATTCCAAGCATACATCGTCACCTTGCGTCCAGGAAGCGACTTGCCCTTCCACTCTACGCTGATCTCATCTCCCGCAGAGACCCGCTCGTCAACGACAAGCTCGAAGCGCTGATACGGGAACTGATTCCACGAGTCATAACGGACGGCTTGACCATCTTCCTGCTGTATAGCAGCGAGCTGCTCCCCTTGAAGCTGCTGCTCGTTCGGCAGCTTGGCTAGCTGCGGCGGCTCCACATCGCTTGCCGCTTGATAGACGCTCATCGTCACGGTATCTGTCGGAAGATACGTAAAGCCTTCATAGAACGATACCTTTAGCGGATCATTCGTTGGATCCTTTACTTGTACGGTGAGACTACCGCTTGTTTTAGACTTGTTCAGTAGACCTGACACCAGCTTCGGGACGTCTGGCAGCTCCGCTTGCACATTCAGCATCGCTGTTCGTTCAGTTACATTGCCAGCACGGTCAGCAGCTTTCACCGCCAGCTTATGCTGCCCAGGAGGCATCAGAGCCGAATGCAATTCCAGCGGCAGAGATACAGGGGTATCGTTCAACGTCGCTGTCAATGTATCGATACCGGACAGGCTGTCCTTGGCATTGGCTTGAACCACGAGTGAACCCTTTACGGTTTCCTCCGCCTTGACATTCAGCTCAAGCTCAGGAGCTGTATTATCAACAACAACTTGAACTTCTTGCTCCTGTCCGCCCTGTTCCGTTACCTTGAGCTTATGCGCGCCTTCTTTAATAGCTGTGGTATCCCACATATACGCATGTCCGTTGAATTTCGGATCGGGAACCGTGAACTGGAAATCATGTTGCTTCTTCATGCCCGCACTGTCGCCAATATCCCATTCCTTCGTCGAATCCATATAGTTGGTATCGCGAATCGTCGTTCCGTCAGCGAGCACCAGTCGAATATTGCGAATCATAAAGTCATCCAGGTTATCGGACTCGTCAAATGTGCCCGCCTTTGAGCCTGCGCGAATCGTGACCGGCACCGTGCTGCCATAGGTCAGCTTATCAGGATCAATCGGCACGGTTAACGTCTGCCATCCGTTAATCGTATCGTCGAATACGTGAATGATCTCTCCATTTAAGACAACACCGTTCTTGAAGAACAGATTCGTCTTATTCACATCAAATGAAAATAGTACCTGCTGCTCCATAGCCGGCTGCAACTGATCCGCAGGAACAGGCACTCCATCAATAGACAGTTGGAGGGTGTTCGTACGTTCAAAGCCGGAGGCTGCCTTGATGCGCTGCTCTCCTGACATGAACTGCCCATCAGCCACGTTCATTCGAAGTCCTTGTTTGGTGGAGCTCTGAATCGGAATGCGCACATCCGGCATCCGCGTAACATGAGTTCCGTCTGAAGCTATCGCGTACAGCTCAACTGCTTCATGACCGATTAGATCAGAGGCTGGAATCGTATAGGACAGCGCCTTATCCGCATTGACCAGGTCAATATTGCGCTGCTCATACGGTTTAGAAGCATCTGTACGATAGAACAGCGTCAAGGTCTTCACACCTTGGTCGTCCGAAGCATCAAACATCAGCTTCAGGTCTTGAGTATCCGGAGCAGCAGATGGCACTTCACGCAGCGACACCTGCGGCGGAGTCGTATCCGCTGGCACCTCGTACAGCTTCGGCAGCTTCTGATAAGGCTGGAGCGTGCCTGGCGTCCCTTTCTCCTTGCCGCCGCTCACCTTAATCATGTTCGGGCGCGTGCTCTCATCGTACTTATAGATGATCGAAGCATCCGCCGTTTTCCCATCAGTAGACGTTGATTCGTCGTTATACGCTGCAACCGAGCGATCCAATCCTGTATTGGTAGAGATCGAGATTGCACGCTTCCCGGAATTGGACATACCATTGTTGTACAAGCGGAACAGATTCACATTCTCTTGGAGATTCGATCCGTAATTAGTGTTAAAGTCCGCTGCCGTTGAGTTGACGTTGTCTGAATTGATAATCCAGAACACGACCGTTTCTCCTGGCGGCACGATGACCGGAACCTCCGGACTCCACCACAGATCTGCCGCTGGACCCTCATCAGGATAGCGGTAACGAATCGTGTAGTCCTTCATATCGACAGGCTTATTGGTAGGATTATAGAGTTCGATATACTCGTATCCGTCCATACCGCCGACATTGGTAGAGTTCACCACCAGCTCTGTAACGAGCAGCTCTGGCACATAGGACGGCATATCGCTAGCTGCCAGAATCGGTACTGTATAAGTCTGAGTATTAACCCGCTGCTGGCTGTCTATCGCTTCAATCGAATATTGAAGTGTTGTTGCGTCCAGAAGCAGATCGGCTGTCAATGTCGCGCTATAAACGGTCTCGGTTACCGTGCTCATCGGTACACGCTGTGGATCTACCATCTTATCCGTCTTGTATTCAACGGACTGAATCCGGCTCGCCTCGCCGCCAGTGATGTTTGCGATGAGCGTTACATCTTCACCGCTATTCGCTAGCGCAGGGGCGCTGTGCTGGACCACAATAGGCTCCATATAGGTGTGCTGATTCTGCATCACCGTCAACGGAGACGCAGGCATCACGCCCAGCTTCATCATCACATTTCCCGTTTTAGGAACCGCGTAGTGCACGCTGTTATTTTTGGAGACATCATCTTTCATATAGGAGACGGATACTATCGGATTGGTGACCGCTATATCCGCTGCTTCTGTGATGAAGAGCGTACGTGCGTCTGTATTTGCCATACCTATCCACTCAGAGTCCATAATGAGACGATCATCCGCGTTCAAGCCGTAGATTTGCTTAAAATCAGCAGCAGTTTTTGTCTCGTTGCCAGCATTTTTCGTCCATATGACAAAGGACTCCCCCGCGTGGATCAAGCGGTCACCCATAGGCACGATAACATCCGGCTTACTCGGATAAGTCGGATATCGATATACTAGGCTGTAATCCTTCGTCTGAATGTCATTCCCGGAATTGTTGTACACCTCTATGTATTCATAGCCGTCTGAAGTACCTAGATTATCCGTGTCGATCATTAATTCGGTAATAAGCAGCGCTGGTACTTGATCGGACAAGCCCACACTTGGCGCAACTGGCTCAGGCTGAGCAATTTCGGTTGGGATAGACGTCTCTATAGTTGATGTCGTGTGTTCTTCATCCAGCGCCATTACAGGCATCATGAGCGATTGCCAGAGCATCGCTGCCACTGTCGCGCTGATGAGTATTCTGCGGTGTCGCACTCTCTTGGAACTGCTAGTCATGTAATCCATTCTCCCCCATCTCCTGATTGGAAATCTAATCTTGATTATTATCCATATCATCAAGAGTAAGGATCATTCGTTCCGAGAATGTTAGCCTCATGTTGATTGTTTGTAAATTTGTCCTCGGGCTATTTATACACCAGAAACAGCCGTCCATGGGAATACTCCCTGTAGACGGCTGTCTGATCTAGTGATTAGGTTACTTATCGTTTCTATGGATGAGCAAACGATACTCAGGCTGCTTAGAGTTGTTGTATAAAGTACAACAATATATGCTGCTTATCGTCTGAATTCATCGAATTGTTGTACAGCATACAACATTATTTCAGCAATCATCGTACTTGAAGCGATCAAAGGCGCACATTGTTGTATTTCGTACAACTTTTTGCCCTATTCCGAAGATATTATCGGAAAATGTTGCAGTTCGTACAACATTTTAATCCGAGCATTAACAATACCCTCCCACCTAGCAACAATAAATCGTAACCGCGGCAACCGCATGACGTAACAGATCGTCAACGTTCATTCATAGGCTTTCATGTACGATTGGCCGCTCATGATGAAGATGCATGGCGCGTCGGCAGCGATATGGATCACAAAAGATACTCGGTTGACCCATGTTAGCGGACACAGGAGCTCTTATTTACTCCAAAACCACCTGTTTCACCGTTATTGCGGACTGTGGTTCCTTTATTTGTGACAAATTAGACCCTATTACCTCTCTATTGAACAAATAACGGCTTTTGTGTCCGCACAACCTCAGGTTGGCCCTGTTTTGTCAACAATAGCGTCCCTACGGTCCGCTCAAATCACGGTGCCTCACTATGCCAGCAACACAAAACACGCCCCTTCTCCATAGGAAGAAGGGGCGTGCATTCAAGATTATTTACTTTACGAAGCCGAGCAGCATCTCGCGAATCAGCTTGCTTGCCGCGATCGGCGTCTGTTCCGTCGGATCATAGATCGGTGCGACTTCTACCAGGTCGCAGCCGACTACATTGGCATGCGAGCCTGCGATCAGATGCACCGCCTCGAGCAATTCCTTCGTCGTGATCCCGCCGATCTCGGCGGTGCCTGTGCCTGGTGCGCAGCTTGGATCGAGCACGTCGATGTCGATCGTCACGTAGACAGGACGGCCGGACAAGTCCGGCAGCACCTTGCGCAGCGGCTCCGCAACTTCGAACGGATAGAAGTTGATATGCTCGCGCGCATACGCCCACTCCTCACGAGAGCCGGATCGGATGCCGAACTGATAGATGTTCTGCGGTCCGATCAGCTCTGCCGCTTTACGCAACGGCGTAGAGTGAGACAGCGGCTCGCCCTCATAATCTTCACGCAAGTCAGCGTGAGCATCGATGTGAATGATGGCGAGGTCCGGATACTTCTTATATACCTCTTGAAATACCGGCCAAGAAACGAGGTGCTCGCCTCCAAGACCGATAGGGAATTTATCGTCTTTCATCAAGCCTGCAATGTACTCTTGAATGACATCCAAGCTGCGTGCTGCATTGCCAAACGGCAGCAGCAGATCGCCCGCATCGAAATACGTGATGTCCTCCAGGCTCTTATCCAGATAAGGGCTGTATTCTTCCAAGCCAACCGATGCTTCCCGAATACGGCCAGGTCCGAAGCGCGAGCCGGGGCGGAACGACACCGTATAATCCATTGGCATGCCGTAAATGACCGCCTTGGAATTCTCATAATCATCCGAGCTCAGAATAAACACGTTGCCGGAATATCTTTGGTCTAATTTCATTCGCAATCTACCTCCCTGAAACCCGCTTGCGGATCTGCGTATACCAATAGCTATATACGATTTATTTACTTGATAAGATCTTCAACGAACTTCGGCAGTACAAATGCCGCATGGTGCAAGCGCGGAGAATAGTACTTCGTGTCGATCTCCGGAATGCTGTTAGCATCCATTTTCAACGGATCATGGATCTTGCTTCCCATCGTAAATGTCCACAGACCGCTTGGGTACGTCGGAATGTTCGCGCCGTATACGCGTACGATCGGGAAGATCTCCTTCACGTCGCTATTTACTTGCTGAATCAGATCTGCCTTGAACCAAGGATTGTCCGTTTGCGCAACGAACAGACCGTCTTCCTTCAACGCTTCATAGATGCCTTGGTAGAAACCGCGCTCGAACAGCGGCGCAGCAGGACCTACTGGCTCCGTAGAATCAACCATGATGACATCATACTCATTTTTGCTATTTAAAATGTGCATATATCCATCATTTACAATCACTTCTACACGCGGGTTATCCAGTTCGCCTGCGATCGTAGGCAAGTATTTCTTCGAGTATTCGATAACTTTGCCGTCGATCTCAACCAGAACCGCCTTCTCTACAGACGGGTGCTTCATAATCTCGCGTATAACACCGCCGTCTCCGCCGCCTACAACGAGGACCTTCTTCGGATTCGGGTGCGTATACAAGGCAGGGTGCGCTACCATTTCATGATAGACAAACTCATCTTTAACCGTTGTCATCACCATGCCGTCCAATACGAGCATTGTTCCGAATTCTTCGGTTTCTTGCATCACAAGATGCTGATACGGCGTCTGCTCTGTTACATATGTTTCCTTAATCTTTGCCGTAATGCCGAAGCTCGGCGTTTGTTTTTCCGTGTACCACAATTCCATTAAAATCAGCCTCTTTCTCCGGTGACCGGTAATGTTATCGCTGGTCCAGCTAGAAATGCTCGTAATGGTTCCCATCTGTTTCATTCGTAACACTTCGTCCTTTATACAACCAAACAAGAGCTATTATATAAAATCCCCCCCAAAAAGCAACAACAAATTCAATTAAGTTCCATGATCTAGAATATCCGACAATAAGCTGCCCCATACTGAGAAATGAAAGGAATTGATTTAATTACATTCCGTTTACACATTACACATGCAAAATGGAGGCGGCGCCCGTGGCCGACACACCGAAAAAGCCCCATCTTTCCCGTCGATTATCGCGTTCATTAACCGTTCGAAAACGCTGGCTGATTGCGCTCTATTGCAGCTTAGGTCTGCTGCTTCTAGGAATACTAACGAGCGCGTCTACCCTCGGTTATCTATACGTAGCGGACTTACCCGTCTCTCAGATGCAGCAGTCATCTGAGCTTCTGGATCGAAACGGCAAGCCGCTTGCTTTGTTAGCTTCGGGGCGCACGCTGTCGCGTCATGTCACGTTAAAGGAGGTTTCCCCGGATGTCGTGTCCGCGACGCTGGCGACAGAAGACCGCAAGTTCTATGACCATTGGGGCATCGATGTAAAAGGAGTCGCTCGAGCTATGCTCGTGAATCTGGAGCATATGTCGAAGCAGCAAGGAGCAAGCACGCTGACGCAGCAATTGGCGCGCAATCTGTATTTGTCACACGAGCGAACATGGACGCGCAAGGTCAAGGAGGCGCTCTATGCCCTGCAGCTGGAGATGAAGTACAGCAAGGATGACATCCTCGCCATGTACCTGAACAGCATCTATTACGGGCATGGAGCGTATGGCATTGAATCTGCGGCGAACCTTTACTTTGGCAAGTCAGCGCGAGAGCTGAACCTTGCCGAGAGCGCTATGCTGGCGGGCATTCCGCGAGGACCAAGCTACTATTCCCCTTGGATCAATATGAAGAATGCCAAAGATCGGCAGCGGATTGTGCTGCAGAATATGGTCGATACGGCCGCAATCACGAAGGAGCAGGCGGATCGGGCCTATGCGATGACGCTCCACTTCCGAACGTCCGAGCAGCGCGACGAGACGATCGTCGCTCCGTACTTCCGCGATTATGTGCGGAAGGAGCTGATCGCGCTCGGTCTGACGGAAGAGGAGCTGGATACGGGCGGCCTGCTCATCTACACGACGCTGGATATAGGCGCGCAGCAGGCGGCTGAAGCCGCTGTCGAAGCGAATATCCCCGCGGAAGGGGACCTTCAGGCCGCGCTCGTGTCCATTGATCCGCGGAGCGGCGATATTAAAGCGATGGTAGGCGGCAAGAACTACCGCGAGAACCAATTCAATCGCGTGTTCGCGGATACTCGCCAGCCGGGCTCGACCTTTAAGCCGTTTGTCTATCTAACGGCGCTGGAGAAGAAGGCGCTGACGGCTGTCACTCGATACACGAGTCAGCCGACGACCTTCCACTATGACGAAGGCCGACAGGAGTACAAGCCGAGCAATTACGGCGGCAAGTATTACGGCGACATCGACCTCAGGCAGGCAATAGCGGCCTCAGACAATATTTACGCCGTCAATACGATCATGCAGGTCGGGCCTGAGAAGGTGGTCGAGATGGCGAAGCGGCTTGGCATTCATACAGCCATGAAGCCGCTGCCGTCGCTCGCGCTGGGCACATTTCCGATCAGCCCGTTTGAGATGGCTTCAGCCTACGGCGTGCTCAGCAACGCTGGCAAACGCGTGGAGCCGCGCGCAATTCTGTCGATTACAGACCGCAGCGGCAAGCTGCTGTATAAGGCGCCGCCAGCGGCAGCCAAAGAGATCGTTGAGCCCGCACAGGCTTACGTGCTCACCAATCTGATGGAGAGCGTATTTGAAGCCGGCGGCACGGGCAGCCGAGTGTCTTCGCAGTTGAAGCGGCCTGTCGCTGGGAAGACAGGCACAACCGATGCCGACTCCTGGATCGTCGGCTATACCGCGGAGCTGTCGACCGCCGTCTGGGTCGGCTACGACCGTGGGCGCAACATCACGCTGACAGACGGTCATCTGTCAGCGCCGATCTTCGCGCAGTATACCGAGCAGGCGCTGGTGAGCGTGCCGCCAAAGCTGTTTCCGATACCGGACAATGTTGTAAGTGTCTATATCGACCCTGCTACCGGCACCCTCGCTGGCGAGGACTGCCCAGCCAAGCGGTTGGAAACGTTCGTGCTGGGCACCGAGCCCACTGCTTGGTGCAGCGAGCATAATGCGAGCGGCGGGTCTAATCCGCCAACAACCCGAGACTCCAAGGCAACCGAAAAAGCCGAAGAGAAGTCTTGGTGGATGCACTTTAAACGCTGGTGGAAAAGCTAGAATATGAAAAGGACCACTGCAAGCATCGCATGCCGCAGTGGTCCTTTTCGTATTCATAATTGTTATTTTACTACCTCTTTAGTTTTTTCTACACGCCAAAAAGACTGCTGTAACAAGGTTTTCATCTAAAGTGACCAACCTCGTTTATTAAAAACACAAATTAATGAAAACGCTTTCTATGCAGACAAAACTTCCGCTCTATATAATAACTTCTGTAAGCAGGAATCAGCCATATACATGCCAGGGGTCTTCAGAAGTCATCGGTTAGGTTCTATGTAATGAAATATGAGGGAGGAACCGCAATGCCAAAAAAGCCAAGAAAGATGCTTCTTATGGTCATGGTGTTAGTGCTCTTGTCCAGCCTGTTCGCTGCATGCTCCAGCAACAAACCTTCTAATGAAGGTCAAGGCGGCACTACTCCAGCACCTGCACCATCAACAACGCCTGCACCTGATCCAAAGACTGAACCCCCAGCCGTAGATTACGGTGATACTGGCGGGATCAAGCTGCCGATCGTGGATAAGCCGGTTGAATTGACGTGGATGGTGGTCAGCGCTACAGAGAACCTACAAGACAAGATGATCATTAAAGAGATTGAGAAGAGAACCGGTATCAAGATTAAACTCGAGGCCTATTCCAGCGCAACCTACCAAGATAAGCTGCGATCGGTGCTGGCATCCGGCAAGCTGCCGGATATCTTCCATGGCTTGCGAGTTTCGGAAGCGAACAAGATGGGGAATGACGGCGCATTTGCCAAGATCAATGAGCATCTGGATGTCCTGCCTAACTTCAAGCGGATGTATACGGAAGAGCTTCCATGGGTGATGAAATCCTACTCTTCCGATGATGGCAACATGTACACATGGCCTATACAGTCCTTTGCTCGTGATGTTAACCACGGATTCCTGTACCGCAAGGACATCTTCGACAAGCATGGCATCAAGGAGTGGACCAATACCGATGAATTCTACGCTGCATTGAAGCAATTGAAAGAAATTCATCCTAACTCCTATCCTTATGCTTCGAAGACGAAAGACTTTATATTTAGAGATTGGGCGTATGGCTGGGGGATAGGCAGTCTCAACTTCCCAATAAGACATGATGCGGCTTCGAACAAATGGTATGCAGCCGTTACCTCCGACAAATATAAAGAAATGCTCGATTTCATGAAGAAGCTGGCTGCCGAGAAGCTCCTCGATCCAGAATTCTTGACCGATACGCAAGACAACTGGACCGCTAAGATGACGTCTAACGATAAGGCGTTCGTTACTTTTGATTGGATCGGCCGTCTCGACCTGTTCCATAACCAAGTCAAAGCAGAGAATCCAACATACGATCTTCGCTACGGAAATCCGGTAGGTCCTACAGGCAACATCAGAACGAAGGCTCCAATCGAAAACTGGGGACATGTCGTTGCTAACAATGATAAGCAAGAGATTGCGCTGAAACTGCTCGATTACCTCTCCAGCCCATCCGGTCTGGAATTGGTCACCATGGGCGTTGAGGGTGAAACCTTTAACTTTAATGCACAGGGCAAACCTGAATACCCAGGTCTGAAGGATGTGCCTCTGGTTGATATTAAGGTTCTTGAAGAAAACTACGGCCTCTGGATCGAAGGTATGTACATGGGCGCTGATAAGCGCAGTGTGTATTATAACTTCACAGAGAAGGAACAAGAGGCTCAAGATAAGATTCTGAAAGACAATAAGTATGAGCTGCCAGATCCGCTTCTGAAATTCACCGATGAAGAAACCGCACAGATTGCTGAAATTCAAACCTCACTGACAAAAGCTGTGAATGAATTCAGCTCGCAATATGTTCTTGGCGCCAACTCCGGCGACAAAGAGTGGGAGGCTTGGAAGACAAACGCTCCTAAGCTCGGAATTGATAAATTAGTTGAGATCTTCAATGCTGCGCAGCAACGATACGATGCTGATAAGTAATCTACTGTTGATAGGAGAGGACGGCAGCACCCGGCTAAGCTCGGGTGCTGCTGACCTCCTTTAGGAGGGAGAAATCATGCAGACTCTAAACACAGAGATGGCACAGAAACGAGCACGCTCCTCTATTGGTTCACGTATGTTTGCTGCATGGCGCCACATGAAACGGGATAAGCAGCTTCTTATTATGTTTATTCCCTGCATCCTGTTCTATATCATCTTCCGATACGGCCCATTATATGGCTTAATTATTTCCTTCAAGGACTACAGCGTCTTCAAAGGAATTATGGATAGCCCTTGGGTTGGCTTTAAGCACTTTGAGCGATTCTTTTCGAGCCCGGACTTCTGGTTGTTATTCAAGAACACCTTTCTATTAGGATTCATGACTCTGATCTTTACATTCCCTATCCCAATCCTATTCGCCGTTCTGCTTAATGAAGTGAGATTTGTGAAATTTAAGAAATCCATTCAAACCTTCAGCTATTTACCCGCTTTCTTATCTGTCGTCATTATCAGCAGCATGGTTGTCGATTTCCTATCCCCGTCACGCGGTATTATCAATCAGATCATTATGGCGTTAGGATTCGAGAGCATCTACTTTATGGCCGATCCGAACTGGTTTAGACCCGTTTATATCATCTCGGAAATATGGGCTCACATGGGTTATGAATCTATCATTTACCTGGCGGCAATCGCAGCTATTGACCCAACTCTATACGAAGCAGCTAAAGTGGACGGGTGCAACCGTTACCATATGATGAGATACATCACGATCCCAAGCATTATGCCAACGATCTTGGTCTTGTTCATCATTAAGTCTGGTTCTGTCTTTCGAATCGGCTACGAGAAGGTGCTGCTGCTCTACAATCCAATGACATACGAAGTGGCTGACGTATTCTCAACATTTGTATATCGGAAGGGACTTCTCGAGACGAACTACAGCTACGCATCTGCTGTAGGATTGTTTGAAGCTATTATCGCTCTAGCTATGCTCTTGCTTGCGAACGTACTAAGTCGGAAAGCAGGAGGTAACGGCTTATGGTAAAACAGAAGTTCAATCTCTTCGATCTCCTAAATATGCTCCTTATGACGGTTGTTGGCATTGTAACGTTGTATCCGATCATCTATATCGTTGCCATATCGTTCAGCGATTCCGCATCCATTGCTCAAGGCAAAATATTCTTATGGCCAAAGGGCTTCAACATTGATGCATATAAGGAAATATTGAGCAGTGATCGAGTACCGAGAGCTTATTTGAATTCGATATTCTATACGGCGTTAGGTACCTTTATCAACTTATTAATGACCGCTGTTGCAGCCTATCCATTAGCCAAGAAAGACTTCTTCGGACGAAAATTCTGGATGATTGGGATCGTGCTGACGATGTTCTTGAACGGAGGCATAATTCCGACCTTTATCATTGTGCAGAAGCTAGGTCTCATCGATACGGTATGGGCGTTAGTATTGCCGAATGCGATATGGACCATCGAATTGCTCATTCTCAAGAGCTTCTATGAAAACATGTCGAGCTCCTTGCGAGAATCTGCACTCATAGACGGGGCTTCGGAGTGGCGAATACTGTTTAGCATCGTCATCCCGTTGTCTAAGCCGGCGCTAGCATCGATAGGCTTATTTTATTTCATGGGACATTGGAACAGTTACTTCATCCCGATGATCTATCTGAACGACCAGAGTATGTATCCATTGCAGGTAGTCTTAAGGGATATGCTGCTTGTCGATAGTGTTGTCGAGACCGGATTAGTCACTGCAACCAAGCTGACGCCTCAAGCCGTGAAGAATGCTACCATTTTCCTAACAATGATTCCTGTACTCATCATCTATCCATTTGCTCAGAAATACTTTGCCAAAGGAATAATGCTCGGTTCGGAGAAAGGATAAGACTGGATTGTGTGATGTTTTTCATATACTATATTGGTAAATACTGCGAATTCAACATCGCACAAGGGTGTGTCCTGCGTGTTTCTGAAAATGATCATGAACAAGAGCCTTCTGAACATATTTTTTGCCCTTATGTTGATCGTTGTCATCATGTTTACCTCTAACTATTTGGTCTTTAAGAACTCGATCTCTGAAGTGTACACACATGTAAGCGCAAACAACCGATTGGTAGTCGACAACATTATTCAATCCTTCAACAATAGCTTTCGGGATATGAACAATCTTATCTTTTCGATATTGATGCTGCAGGAGAATTACATCAACTCTGCGGAGGGCAGCTCCGAGGGAGACAAGATGTATAACATGTACGCTCTGCAGAAGAATCTAAACGCCCTAACATCGACTAACAATTATATCGAAGAGGTCATTGTGTACTATCAGGATTCTAATCTTGCAGTTACTACTTTAGGCACGATAGACTTTCAGACGTTGATGTCTAAGAAGTACAATCACCTATTGTACACGGGAGACTACTGGAAGTCTTATATTGCATCGCTTCAAAATGTCACTGTCGTACCCGAGCAAATCTATCTAGATAAGACTAACCCCTACCAGCAGAGCAGCAAGAGGCTGATCGCATTCGCCGTCAATCAGAAGATCCGCATGTCGAACAAAAATATCCTAGTCTTCGTCGATGTTAACAAGCTGCTTGAACATGTAAATCAAAAGGCCATGATGCAGGGCTCACACTTAATCGTCCTGGATCAACATAAGAATGTTATCCTGAGCACAGAGAAGAATTTAATGCTGGTCGATATACTGGATGATCTTTATTTAGACCAAGGAAGAGAGAAGACCCTGCAGAACAAAGATTATGAATACAACATCTCTAAATCTCCGCTTAACGGTTTTATTTATGTTCATAAGATGCCGTACCGGTTCAACGATATGAAGAGCGTGACCAACGCAAATACTTATATTATGCTGATCACCATCATATGCGGAGTGCTGCTGTCTGCGATCTTGAGCTTCTTCTTGTATCGTCCGATTAATCGCATCACGAATCTATTCGGAGATCATAAGAACAACCGCAACAGCTTCCCGCACATTTATCAGAATATCGTACAGCTGCAGCAGAACAATCAGGCGCTTATTGATCAATCCAATATCGTGCGGGATATGGTTCGGAGAGACTTATTTATTCAGTCCTTGGATGAATATGTCCATAACCCAGAATTGGATAAGGCACTGCGCAACTTCTATCCTGACTTATTTGTGAAAAATTACTTTGTACTCGTGTCTATTCATTTTCCTCATCCTAAGACTAACCAGCAACATGACGACCAGCGCATCGAAGCTGCTTATGATCAATTGCTGACCGAGATGAGAAACGCATTCCCGGATATTCAGATATTCTATAGGGACAACATGCGATTTATCGCTATTATCGGCTTGAGTAAGCTGGCTGAACGCAAGGAGATGCTTGCTGGGCTAAGGAAGCATGTCGAACGCTTGAATCGAGAGCTTGTGCTGAACGGCTCCCTGCTCGTAACCGTTAGCCAAGGT
The DNA here is from genome assembly GCF_058791835.1 of Paenibacillus sp. EB106-04-04-XG159. Classification (NCBI taxonomy): domain Bacteria; kingdom Bacillati; phylum Bacillota; class Bacilli; order Caryophanales; family Paenibacillaceae; genus Paenibacillus; species Paenibacillus sp. EB106-04-04-XG159. Next base: position 36,663 of record NZ_JBYTDY010000025.1, read on the forward strand.
TATTCCTCTAAGATTCAGCATCTGCATCAGGCAAGTCTGGATCTTAAGAACGGCATGGCTTATCGCAATATTCAGATCCATTCATCCGTCATTGATATAGCAGCCATAACATGGACGAATAAGATGCACTTGCCGCCGGATGCACTCGAGAGGCTGTCTAACCGCATACTGAGTGGAAATGAGGCCGAAGCTGCGCAGATCGTTAACGAGGTGCTTGAGCGCAACATAGAGGAGAATATTCACTATGAACAGCTGCTGCTAATCGCCAAGATCTTTGCCTATCATATTACGAAGCATCTAGAAGATTCCGAACGAAATCCCCAGTGGAATGCAGCTCAGAATCGTATTCATAATCTGATGACGGAACACTCGATTACATATTTTGAGCTGCGTGACTATCTCTTAGAGCTAGTGCGTCATGTGACGGCAAAGAGAAAACAGCCTCAAACCAGCAAGCTAAACGCTGAGGAGATCATCCAGTATATCGAGATTCATTATGCAGATAATCTATATCTTGATCACATGGCTGAGGAGTTCAATACAACACCTAAGTATTTTTCGAACTACTTTACGAAGACTTTCGGCGTTAACTTCGTGGAGCACTTGAATAAAGTCAGAATCCATCATGCTAAAGTTCTGCTGAAAAATACTGGATCCGCGGTATCTGATATTGGTGAACGTGTGGGATATGCGAATTCTTCAACGTTTACAACAACATTCAAAAAGTATGTTGGCTTGTCCCCAACTGAATATCGAAGAAAGTCTTCGTAGTTGCTTCAGTTTGTTGGATAAGAATCATCGACTAAGCAGTGAAGATAGTGCAAAGAGCGATCAGCCCCCTGAGACTGACCGCTCTTTGACATTCAACCATTAGACCGAAGTACTGCTCTGAATACGACCGCACCTATCCACCACATCGTATCGCGATATGAGTTTCGGGGCTGTATCCCCTCTGCAGGCCATCTCACTATTCTCCCACTCGCTCAGGATGCATCCTATCTATCGACAGGGGTCCACTCTTCCATGGTGCTGTCCTGCAACACTCTTCCATGGTGCTGTCCTGCATAACTCTTTCGTAGAATTGTCCTGCTACACCCTTTCTTTACTATATGTCCCTTGCTGCACCCTCTCGCTATTCTCCCATTCACTCAGGTTTCCTTACATGCCCTACCCTATCGCATCTTATATAAGTTCCATCAATGTATTTACAGAGAATTGTCTACAATATTTTACAATAAAATAGTTGAATTGCGAACATTTGTTTGCTATAATGAACTCGTACAGGAACATACATTCGATAAAGAGGTGCGATTTATGTCTGTAGAGAACCGAGAGTCGTGGAATACGTTAGAGGAGTTATCTCAACATTTTTCTGATGAACAAGCTTGTGTTTCCTATTTATATAGTATTAAATGGCCCCATGGATTCCAGTGCCCACGATGCCAACACTCACACGCCTATGTCATTAGCACACGGAAACTTCCCCTCTACGAGTGCTGCGCCTGCCAACATCAAACTTCACTGACAGCAGATACAATCATGGAACGCAGCCGTACTTCATTGAAGAAGTGGATCACGGCAATATGGCTGGTAGCCCAGCATAACATAAATGCTGTTCAGCTTAGCTCCATCATTCAAGTTACATATAAGACTGCTTGGTCCTTGCTTCATAAGATTCGAGCAGTTATCAGCTCAGCAGATGCAGATCAGCCACTCGAAGGAACCGTTCAAGGTATCGTGTCCTTTCACGGCAAGCCCCTTTATCCTACATCATTGGAACTTCATTCACATGAACATCCACTTATCATTGCAGCAGCTATAACTACACATGAGCAGATCACCTGCCTCAAGATTAAGACCGTTGATCGACAGCATATATATGGGAAGTCTTTGCGTAATATCGCCTGCGACAATTTCATTGATCTGCATACCTACACAGACATCTCCAGAATAACGATTATCCAACAGCCTTTTAGAACGAATCGATTTCATTATTTGAAAAAAGTGTTTCAACAAGCCCGCAGATGGATGATCGACACCTTCCATGGCATTGGGCCGAAATATTTGCAGCGTTATTTAGATGAATTCTGCTTCCGTTCCAACGCAGTATCTGGGCATTATTCTTCATGGGAACGATTAATTGGCATATCCATGTCCACTCATTATGCTACCCTCTCCAGGCACAACTCTAATGCTACTATCAGATTCGCAGCTTAATCATTCTCGTTCACTGTATAGATGCAAAATACCCATATGTTCATTTCAATGTGCGTAATATCTTCATGATGTAGATCATGATAAACTCGACGGTCACCATTCACTGGAACGATGATCCATCCTGCAGATTATGATCCTGACTTTCAGAATTAGCATTGCAAGTACCCAGTAATTTTAGTAAATCAGTTGAGAATACAATATGTACTGCTCCTGAGCCATGGGGATAATAGTCAGACGTCCTGAGAAGCGTGTACCATGTTTCCATACGTGTTTCCATGAGTGTTCCATAAGTATTTCCACATGTATTTCCACATGTGTTTCCATGTGTGTTTACATACGTGTTTCCATAGATGAAGCTATTTTTCGATGCACTCCTTGCCAAGCCAGTGCGCTGCATTCCACCTGAGTGCATGGGATAATAGTCAGACGCTCTCGGAGACATATACAGAACAGAACAACATCGCACACAAAAATGAGTTTGCACCTCCGCCGCACACGAGCGACTGATGGGCAAACCCATTTCTAACTACTAACTTCTCAATTGTACATTTGGCGTCAGCTTTCTCATTTGTTCAGGATATCCGTATGATCCATGCTCACTCATGTCGAGGCCAACCAGTTCCTCTTCTTCAGTCACACGGATTCCGATGGCTGCTTTAATAATCGCCAATATAATGTAGGAAGCCGCAAATGCAAACAGACCACATACTACAACACCCATAGCCTGCACACCTAATTGCTCAAACCCGCCACCGTACAATAGACCCGGTTTACCTATGCCTACTTTCTCAACTAGTTCTGGTGTTGCGAAGAAGCCTGTGGACAGCGTCCCCCATACCCCCGCTACTCCGTGTACGGACAAGCAATAGATCGGGTCATCGATGCCGAGCTTATCAAACATTTTCATACTGAAGAATACGATGATTCCCGCAATCAAACCAATTACAATCGCTGCCCAAGTTTCTACGAATGCACAGGATGCCGTTATCGCAACGAGACCTGCTAGCGCGCCATTTAACATAGTTGGAATATCTGCCTTACCCATGAACAGCCACGAAATAATAAAGGCAGCCACTGCCGCTGCCGCAGCAGCCATTTGCGTGTTGACTGCAATAAAGCCGAAGAAGCTTCCGTCCCCAACCGTAATCGTACTACCTGCGTTAAAGCCGAACCAGCCAATCCACAGCAGCATAACGCCAAGTGTCGTAAACACTTGATTGTGACCTGGAATCTCGTTTGGCTTCCCCGCCCTGTTGAACTTGCCCAGACGAGGCTTCAGTAATATCGTTGCAGCTAAAGCTGCCATCGCACCAGTTAAGTGAACAACTGTGGAGCCTGCAAAGTCCTGCTTGCCATGCTCCGCCAGCCATCCGCCGCCCCATACCCAATGCGCTACAACAGGATAGATGAGCGCGGAGAACAATACTGCAAAGATCAGGTAAGCCGACAGCTTAGCACGCTCCGCAAACCCGCCGAATGCAATCGACATCGAAATTGCCGCAAATGCCAATTGGAACAAGAACATAACAGTCGGGGCCACTGTTGCACCCTCTGGCACAGTCTTGAGATCGAATCCAAAGTAATCTCCCCAACCGATAAATGAATTGCCTTGTGAACCGAAAATGAATGCATAACCAACTGCCCAAAATACTAACGATGCAATACCTACGGTTAATAAGGTCTTACCTGCAATATGACCTGCATTTTTCATCTGGGCCGAACCGGCTTCCAGCATAATAAAACCGCATTGCATGAAGATTACCAGTATTGCACCCAACATCGTCCATATTGCGCTTGTACCTAACTCCATGTGACCCATCTCCTTTATAACATCCGTTATTTAACGGTGGTGTATATTTCTTGATACGATGTATTGTAGACAATATTTTATTTCATGTAAATATATATAACATGAAAAGGGCTGAAATGTTATATAAAAGATGTTTTTAGCCCTAATCATTAAATAAAATCGCAAAATCAGGTTCACCCAACCAATATTATTAGTTATTCTGTAATTTATATGTTAGATTATATTACATACATATGACGAAGGTGCCTATTTCGATAAAAAAAAAAGACCTGCATCCTCCACAAGAGGTTGCAGGTCTTTATCTGCATTTCATGATCTCACCTAAATAAACTAGCTTATGCTAGCTCCGCCTTGAATTCTTCTGGTGTACGATCCCACCATTCGCTGTTGTGAGACTGCAGGAGGTCACGCAGCAGCGCCTTTTCTTCAGCACTTAAACCTTCCAAGATGACGCGACGCTTCATAGCAGCGTCCATCTTGTTGACATGGTCAGCGAGAATCTTCCAGCCACGTCTTGCTTCGGTATCAATCAGCATCTCACATGCGGTCATACCGCCGTAGAACGCGCCATTCTCGTCACGGTCCACAGCTACCCAGACGATCCAGCACTTGCGTCCATTCGGTACCGTGTCCTTATCAGGCGAGAAGCGAATTAATTTCTCCACCTTACTCTTCGCGTGCATCGCTCCAATATCGATATACGCCTCCCCTTGATCAATAATGACGGGTGAAACGTTATTTAAGTCGATGCTTCCTGCACCGAACCCTTTATGCTTTGCGCCAGCTATGACATTCAACGCCAGCGGCTTCTTCATCTTCTTTTCTTCTTCCATTACCACAGGCTCCTTCCTTGTCCCCGCTTCAGTCGGATCCGTACCATATACGTCATCCGACCAATATAGAACCGGAATCAAATTCATTTTCATTTTAGCTAATATTCCGCAAAAAGCCAACATATACATGCTGTAGATGCTTGTCAACGGGAGGTAAGAATCGGATGAGACGAAGCAATGCCTATCGCACAATCCTCTACGCCATCGTAATCCTCGCAGCAGGACTCATAATTGTTCCGCGGCTATGGCCGAGCGAACCCTTGCCTTCAATCGGGCCGGAAGTGAAGCAAGGCGCTCCTAAAGCAGACGAGCCTGCAGTGCCGCAGAAGGTAGAGCCCCCTCAGTATGAGGCGCGAAGTGAACGCATATCGGAGTACCACATTAATGTTCGATTGGACGAGACCACTAAGACTCTTTACGGGTCACAGACGGTCACTTGGACGAATCCGGGGAAGAAAACAGTGAACGAGATGTATCTGCATCTGTATCCGAATGCATTTGCCTCCTCAGATTCAACATTTATGAAGGAGTCCGGCGGCAAGCTCCGGACGGACAAGATGCCGGAACATGGATACGGCGGGATGAATATTACTTCCATTGAGACCGTAGATGGAATGTCGCTGCTAAACAGACTGGAATATGTGCACCCGGACGATGGCAATACGAAGGATAAGACTCTCACCAAGCTCAGGCTAACTCAACCGGTCAAAGCTGGCGGCGAGATAACGTTAGTGATGAAGTTTGAAGTGAAGCTCCCAAAGGTATTTGCCCGAATGGGGATGACCGACAACTTCGTCATGGCGGGTCAATGGTTCCCGAAGATTGCAGCCTATGAGAAGGCCGGCGTACGAGGAAGATCGCAAGAAGGCTGGAATATGCATCAGTATCACGGCAATTCAGAATTCTACTCGGACTTCGGGATCTTCAATGTTCGTGTGCAAGTGCCTGACAATTATATTGTCGCTGCGACCGGATTCCCGGTTAAGACACCGAATAGCGCGAACGGCGTAAAGGTATACCAGTTCTACGCAGACGATGTGCACGACTTTGCTTGGGCAGCGTCGCCTAACTTCGTATATGCTGAACAGCCATTTTCCTCCGAACAAGTTCCAGGGGTGAAGATCAAGCTGTATCTCGATCCGAAGCATGCTGATCTAAAGGAACGTTACTTCTTTGCAGCTAAGACCGCTCTCAACAAGTTCAGCCAATGGTATGGTGAATATCCTTATTCCACACTATCGATTGTCGTGCCGCCGATGGAGGCTAACGGTGCAGGTGGAATGGAATACCCTACGCTGGTAACAGCCTTCGGCGCTGGAGACAACAGTCCTGGATATGATCTGGAGCGCACGGTTATTCATGAGATAGGACATCAATATTTCTACGGCATGGTAGCCTCTAATGAATTCGAGGAGGCATGGCTTGACGAAGGCTTTACTTCATATGCGGAAGACAAGCTGATGGAGGAAGAGTTCGGTGTCTCACCGAACCTGGCTGTCGTGTCAAGTTTTATGACGAACCCTGCCCCATTGAAGCAGGATGCATGGCGATACAAGGATCAGAATCATTATGCTGAGAATGTATACTATCGCGCTAAGCTAGTACTGCTCGCAATGGAGAAGCAGGTAGGGGAAAAGAAGATGCAGCGCATCTTGAAGACTTATTTCAACAAATACCGCTTTAAGCATCCTTCCACTACGGACTTCCAACGCGTAGTCGAATCGGTGACGAAACAGAAATGGACCGACTTCTTCAATCAGTATGTATATGGTCAAGAGATGGCTGACTTTGCGGTTGAGAGCATTGAAACTCACACTGTGCAAGCTAAAGATTCTGTGAAGTATGAATCGACCGTCAGCATTCAGAAGCTTGGAGCGGATTATCCTACTGTTCCGGTCGTATTTGGATTCAAGGACGGCTCGACGACTCGGAAAGTATGGCAAGTCGAGGGTGATCGCATTCAGTACAAGCTGACACATCTTTCACCACTGAGCTGGGTTATGGTTGACCCACTCTATACCATTGTCGTCGAAAATAAACATGTTAACAATTATATGCGCGCTCAAGTAGATGAACCTGTCCGAACGCGTGTAAATTGGTCAGCAGTCAAGTGGATCGAACTGATTACGAATGTATTGGGGTGGTGATCGTCGCATGAAACCACATTTTCGTACGGGATGGGATTGGATCGTGAATCATGTTTATATCTGGGTACTTCTGTTCCTATACCATCTATTGTGGGGATTCTTCCTCTATCGGTTTATTGATTCTATCGTTGTTCCGATATTGAAACGATATCCCGATCCAGCGCCGTCTGAGATGAGCAATCAAATCTTTATGCTGGAGAGCCAATTCCAATTAACCAAAACATCAACCTATACCCCTTATCTGTGGGCTATTATCGGATTTATCGCACTTCGGATGCTGTTGACTCCATTAATTCACGCTGGGCTGCTGTATACCATGGCCAATCATCGATCAGAATCCAGTCTAACCTTCTTTCGAGGTATTGCCGCGGTATGGAAGCCGGTATCCTTATTGTATCTAATCGAAACGGTCGTGCTATTGGCTCCCTCTTATTGGATCGTTCCTTATCTGGCAGAGACGCTGGCGACTTCCCTAAACTGGCAGTCCATGCTGATGAATGTTCTACCGATCGCCTTCGGCTGGATCATTGGAGGGTGGCTTCTGCATCACCTGTTCTTGTTCCTGCAATTCGGCGCGGCGACGGAGATGCCGCTTCTTCAGGCCATGAAATGGGGCATACGCCGTATTCTGCCCGTTATCGGAATATCGCTCACATTCATCCTGATCACAGCTCTCTCTGGCGCAATGATTACAACAGCCGCTATGTTCTGGACAGGGATGACTGCCCTTATCCTCCAACAGGCCTTTCCAGCACTGCAAACTCTGCTGAAGCTATGGAGCCTTTCTAGCCGTTACGCAGCTTGGCAGCATCAGGAACACCTCTAAATCATATAGCTGATACTGTATCAGAAATAGATCACGTATATAGCAAAAAAAACTTGTCTTACCCGCTTTTTTCGCGGATAGGGACAAGTTTTTTTATTTTAGGGACAAAAACAGTTTGTCAAATGAATTACATTCTGTTAAAATAAGTTCAGGATTTATTACAACTTTGTCATGAAACCATTCTCAGTTCTTTCAAGATTGTAATTAAAAGCATCGGACTCAGATGTGATCTTATTATGCCGAATTCCCGTACACATCCGGGAAACGGGGGAACCAAGTATTTTGGGTGAATTGATCTTGCTTATGCAGAGATCATAGGGAGACCTTCAACCGAACCCTCCAGCTAACCTCGCAGGCACGGAAGGGGTATATTAAATTGAAAAAGAAGCTTGTCACTGCAGCTGTTGCAATGAGCTTGCTATTCTCTATCGGAACTGGAAGCGCATTCGCGGCAACTAAGATGGACACTACGATTGATGGTTTGTTAGGTATTGATTACAAGTACGGCGGCACAACAACAAAAGGCTTTGACTGCTCTGGATTCGTAGGATACGTATTCGACAAATACGAAGTTGATCTTCCTCGCACATCCTCTTCGATGTATGATGAAGGTACTAAAGTAAAGAAGAGCGACCTTCGTCCTGGAGATCTAGTATTCTTTAATACTAGCGGAAAAGGTATTTCTCACGTAGGTATTTACGTTGGTGACAACAAATTTGCTCATGCTTCCACAAGCAAGGGAACTCGCATCGACAGCTTGAGCATGGATTACTATGAGAACCGCTATGTGGGTGCTAAGCGCATCTTGAGCGACGAGCAATACAAGTATATGGCAACTGAATAGTAGTTCAACAGATTTAGTAGATTAACCCGGTAGGATGCCTAATGCAGCCTGTCGGGTTTTTTAATGTGTAATGCTGCAATGAGCGCCTTCGCTATGCTTAATTGACTATAAGACGGCATGGCAATCGTCAACCCTTCAAACTTCGAGAGTAATATCGAATGTTATGATTAGCCTTGTCCGTGAAACAATTCAAATGATAAAGGCATGTCCCTTAGACCTGTGGACATGCCTCACTTCAGCTAGTATTCGTGCTATTGTCGAGAGCTCTGCTCACCCTGTTGAGCTCTCCATTCCTGCATCTTAGCTTTTAATTCCTCAGCAGTGATCCCATCCATCTGCGCACCGTTCTGGGTAGACCAATCTTTCATACGCTGCGCACGGTCCTCTTTATTGACATGTTTCCCGTGGAACAGGTGTTTTTTTCCACCCATCTTCAGATGAACTTCGTCACGAATCTGCTCAAGCGTCTTCCCTTCCGTCGATATACCCAATTTTTTGGCGACAAGCAGCAAACGCTTCTCACGCAGCTCTCGCATCTGGCTGCGAAGCTCCTTCATCTCGGTTTGCATCTTCTGCAGCTCTGGATCCTTCTGCAGTTCCTCCCACTTCGCCTTTGCATCAGCTCGGGATTTATCTTCAGATGTGCTCGGTTTCATCATGTCGCCTGTTGGCAGCATCGATAGCAATTGAGACGGCTCACCGTTCTTGCGATCATTTACTCCAGCCATCACGACCTTCGCCTCTGGCAGCGTCGCAATTGTCTTCTCTGTCACTTCAAGTGCCGATGTCGATGTCGGAGACGCAAGCAGCAGCATTATAGCTGTTGACCAAGCAACAGCCGATGTCGTAGTCCATTTCATCCTTGTGACACCTCATTTCATAAAGAGATAAGATTAGTATGATCAATTTATGTAAAATCATGCTGAAAATAGGCTTAAATTTTGTTCATGTTTAAGCTATGCTACAGGTACAGCATTCATATTCATCTAATCTGTTATATCGCACCATTCTCATCATACGTATAAGGAGCAGCGATTGTTTCAACCAATGCGATCCAATTGTCATTTTACTTAACATCCGCTTTCCAATATTCCGGGATAATCCTATAACTTGTTAGTGAAAGGTGTGAAAATTCCTTGATTCTCATGCTGAATGAACTTGATCCTGACATCATACAAGACATCCAACAGCTGGAGCGCTGCTGCCAAGCAATTGATCCATCTGTCCGTCTCTCTCTCGATAATTCTCTCAATATCGATAAGCATATTCCTTCTTACTATCTTTATTATGAACAGCAGCAACTTGTAAGCTTTATTAAGCTGTTTATCCCTACGAAGGAAGAAGCAGAAGTTACCGGCTGCACACTGCCTGACTATAGGCAGCAAGGATACTTCAGCTCACTGCTGACAAAGGCTAGAGAGCAGCTCACACTCTACCGTATACCGAGCTTGCTGCTCGTATGCGACTCTCAAGCCGCTCCTGCTAAGCAGCTCATGAATAGACTGCCAGCCGCCTATCAATTTACAGAGTATTCACTGAAGTACAAGGGGGAGCCGATATATTCTAATCCTCTCTCTCCTTATGCAGTTCGTTTGAAGGTGGCTTCTGAGGAGGCTCTAAACAGTCTCGTTCATTTATCCAGTACCATCTTTGAAGAGAGCATTGAGTCTGCCGCATCATTTATAACTAATACGATGAATGCTGCCAACCGTACGCAATATGCAATCATGCATGGCGATCAATATGCGGGCATCGTATCGATCACCTATGTGGAACAATCCGCGTCCATCAATGGCTTCGGGATTGACCCAACCCTTCAGGGCAAGGGATTAGGCAGAGCCGCGCTTTATGAAGTAATTCAAGAATTAACGAATAAGAACATTGCAGATATTGTCCTTGACGTGAACAGCGCTAATGAACGGGCTTATCAATTGTATATATCGGCAGGATTCCAGGTTGTCTCAGCGACAGATTATTATCGAATGCCTGTTTAAAGTGATCATATCGACGCCTAGGTTTCGTTAACACACGTCACCTGACAGAGTATATGAATCGTTAGGTTTTACATTAGCTTCTATAAATCTGCTGACATCATGGATTAACTCCCTTGTGGCATCATTTATAATAAGGAGATGTTGGAATGAAGAAATTAAGATTCACTGTGGGATTCCTTGTTGGAGGGATCCTGTTCGGCTCAATTGGAGCGGCAGCTGCCTCATCCACTCAAATGATTGAAGTCCTATTCGGTGTCAAGGATGTGAAGATCAACGAAGCCTCTGCTATGCCGGACAAGCCCTCCTTTATATATCAAGGCACTACTTACGTCCCGCTTCGATACATCGCGGAGAATCTAGGCAGTGAAGTAAATTGGGTACCGGAGACACAGACGATCGAGATCATCACTCCTAAGGCTCCCCCTATCACAACGACACCAACTGCTCCACCAACAGAGAAGGAACCGACTAGAAGCTATTCCAATATGGACGTAGTAGGCGAGTGGAAATCGGAGTTCGATGTTAATCGAGATCGCAAAGATGTGGATGAATACATCTCATCGAACTTCCGTATAGAAGCGCTCAAGGATAAGATGTTCAAGATCGTCAAAGGAATGTACACGAAAACGAATACCTATTACGATGACAGCCAACAACAGAAGGATATGCATGCATTTATTATCAACTGGGAATCCAAAGTATTTGAGATGCGTGAGGATGGTTCGGCAGACATTGTCATCATCAATCGTTCCAGCCAAGAAGAAGTTCAGGCTCAATTCAAGATCGAGAATGGGAATATTAAGATCACGCTTGCGGAAGATAAGAACTTCGACAAATTCAACCTGCTTCCTTATTACGCAAAACTGAAGTAGAGATAGATCAAGGCACTTCAAAGAACCTTCACCCTCACGTTTGAGTGGATTGAAGGTTCTTTGGTGTATGATATGAGTTTGGCTATTGGATATCGTCAATCTTCAACACAACCGGACAGTGATCGCTTCCCATTATCTCAGTATGAATCTCCGCATCCGATACCAGCGACGCGAGCCGTGAAGAGATAAGAAAATAGTCAATTCTCCATCCGATGTTGCGCTCTCTTACCTTAGCCATGTACGACCACCAGCTGTAGGTGTCAGTTCGATCGGGGTATAGATGTCTAAACGAGTCGATGAAGCCTGCTCCCAGAAGCTCCGTCATCTTGCCGCGCTCTTCGAAGGTAAAGCCTGAATTGCCTTCATTCGACTTCGGATTCTTCAGGTCAATCTCCTGATGAGCCACATTTAGATCTCCGCAGACGATAACCGGCTTCTGGCTGTCCAGCTGCTGAAGGTAATTCCGGAATCGATCCTCCCACTCCAAGCGATAATCCAGTCGGGACAAGTCCCGCTTCGCATTCGGCGTGTACACGTTCACGAGATAGAAGCCGTCGAATTCTAGTGTCAGAATACGACCTTCCGGCTCCTCGTTCTCTTCTATGCCATAACGCACCGATAATGGCTTGATTCTAGTGAATACCGCGGTTCCAGAATAGCCTTTCTTAACGGCGTAGTTCCAATACTGTGAGTATTCGTCACCTATTTCAAGAGCAATCTGTCCTTCCTGCAGCTTGGTCTCCTGAACGCAGAAGATGTCTGCGTCCTGTTCCTTAAAATAATCATAAAATCCCTTCGTCACACAGGCACGCAGCCCATTAACGTTCCAAGATATCAGCTTCATCATCCTATATCTCCTTGCCAATCGGTATCCATTTTCCCTTCTAGTTTACCATAGATGCTATAGGCAATAGGAATAGGAGCTGAATCCAGCTTCCTGCTGTAATTCATATTCACCCTCACCCTTTCCATTTACCCGCTGCTATAATGGTATATAATTACAACACAAAAAGATATCACCCATTCATAGAACAGCAGCACTTCCGTCTCAACTCACAGTTGAATTGAGCACCTGATAACACATGTACAGACCTATGCTGCAGTATAATGGAGACATATTACGCACGAAACAGGAGAGTGACCACATGCTTCCCAAGGTTGTATTGTTTGACTATGACGGCACACTAGCGGACACATTGCCAATTGCATTTCAAGCGTTTCAAGCGGTATTTGACAAGTATGACGGACGAAAGGTGACCGTGAGTGAGCTAATAGACATGTTCGGACCGACCGATGATGAGATAATAGCGAACAATTTCAGTGACGTATCAACCGTACCTCAAGCGATTGAGGTCTATTATGAGCTGTACCGCCAAGGTCACCAGGATGATGCAATGAAGGTTCAGGACATTAGCAATCTATTAACCTATCTGAAGGATAAAGGAATCAAGATTGGAGTCATCACCGGAAAGAGCCGCAAGTCCTTTATCATCTCGTCTGAAGCGCTCGAACAGTCCGACTACTTCGACCTGTCCATTACAGGGGATGACGTCGAGCAGCCCAAGCCGCATCCAGAGGGCATATTAACGGCGTTACATACATTTGGCGTTAGTAAGGAGGAAGCCATGTTTCTCGGTGACAGCAACGCTGATATTAGAGCCGGGCTAGCTGCGGGAGTGCGCACATATGGCGTTCACTGGCTGCCTACCGTTCAGAGCGCCAACTTCGAGACCGCACCCAATCGGATATTTACGAGCACGGAACAATTCATACGTCTGCTGCAAGAGGAGGAGAGATAATCTATGTCTATGGATCCAAAATGGTTAACGTGGGCTAAGCAGATCCAGGCCATCGCTCAGACTGGTCTAACCTATACGAAGGATGTATATGATGCCGAGCGTTATGAAGAGCTTAGACAGATGAGCGTCGAGATCCTATCCGCATACACCTTAGGCTCTATTAGCAGCGAGAAGATTGAGCTTGCCTTTGCCAGCGATACCGGATACGCGACACCGAAAGTGGATGTTCGAGCTGTTGTATTTCAGGATAATAAGATTCTGCTGGTTCGCGAGAAGCTGGACGGTGCATGGTCGCTGCCCGGGGGTTGGGCAGATATCGGGTATACGCCTTCCGAAGTTGCGGTCAAGGAAGCACAAGAGGAATCCGGTTATGTGGTCGAGCCCATTCGTTTGCTGGCTGTGCTGGATAAGAAGCGTCATAACCACCCTCCAGACCTCTATCACATCTATAAAATGTTCATCCTATGCAGAATCGTCGGCGGTGAAGCGCATAGCGGTGTCGAAACGAGCGCTGTCGAATTCTTCGGGGAGGATGCTCTTCCCGAGCTTTCCTATGAGCGCAACACCGAAGCGCAGATCAAGATGATGTTCGAGTATCTTAGAGACCCTGACAAAGAGGTCATGTTGGATTAATACGTGGTGCTCTGCATGATCATTCAACACAAAAAACACAAGGGCAGCTGATGCCCTTGTGCTTCTTCACGTTCATTACCTTTTATTTATAAGCGTCAATCTTGGCCATGTACACTTTGTCTTTGTTATCTGCGTAATACTTCGTGTAATATTCATTAACCTTCAAGCCGCCGGCTTTCTCCCATATGTCCTTGGCTTCCTTGCTCGCCTGCTCCGCCGTATACTCAGGTCCGCTGACGATGGCTTTCTCGTATAGATCTCTATAACTGAAGCCGTTCGTGCTGATAAGCTGAAGATCCTTAGGCAATGCCGGCATGAAGGCTACATCCTTATATACTGGTCTGCTTGGATCGAGGAATGCCTTGTCCCCCTCCGCGTAGATATCTGTAAGCTCCTTCTGCAGCGGGTCGCTTAAATCGAAGCTGCCAATTAGGCTTCCACACTTACCCAACAGTATCGTGTTGCCGAACAGTGTCCAGTATTCATAATTCCAGTCGAGCTCCTTCTTGTTCTTCTCAGGGTCTATCGGAATCGGACATCCGCTCGGCCCCATCTTCCAGTGTTCGCCTTCAAATCCATACTTCAACGTGCGCAGCACTGGCTCAGAGATCAGCCAATCTACAAACTTGATGACCGCCTCCGGGTTCTCTGCGCTCGCGTTTACCATCGCAACCGATCCTGCCGGTGTATCAACCTCAGGGCTAAACTGTCCAAAAGGTCCTTTCGGCAGCGGCATTGGTGCCATCTTCGCATCCGGATTATTCTTCTTAAGCGTTTGATATAGCGGCAGATCAGACGTAGTCTTTGTTGCGGCGTAGATGCCCAGCTTGCCATTTACCCAGTCTTGCTTCGCCTTCTCGCCGCCCTTGTCCGTCAAGAAATCCTTGTCCACGACTCCAGCTTCATACATCTGCTTCTTGAAGGCCGTTGCTGCCTCAGCACGCTCGAAATCGTGGTACAACGCGCCATTCTGATCAAAATGCCACGTATTGTTGCCGAAGATCGCATTAATAACACCGCCGCCGCTGCCGCTTAGATTATAACCAAAAGTGTCGTTCTTATTGTTGCCATCCGGATCCTGCTCAGTGAACGCCTTCATGACGTTAAGCAGGTCATCCGTTGTCTTCGGCATCTCCAGATTCAGCTTCTTCAACCAATCCTCGCGGATTACAACTGTTGTATTCTGCTGTAGGCCTGTTACACGGCCAAGCTCGTATATTTTTCCATCATTCTTGTAGCCCAGCTTCTTAAGCAGCGGATACTTCTCCATCATCTGCTTGTAGTTGGTGCTGTGCTTATCAATGATTTCATCCATCGCCATAACCTGCTTGGAGCTGTATAGATCGTTACGATAACCCTGCGCATATGTCATAATAAGGTCCGGCGCAGAGTTGGAAGCAAACAGCGTATTGAACTTCTCGACTTCCCCAGTTCGCGGTACCGGGATAAATTCAACTTCAACTGGTGAGTTTTCATTAATCCATTCCGTCCAACGGTTCTTGGTATAGTCCCCTTCACCCGGAGGAACAAGTCCGCGATCATAAATCGATACGGTGATCTTAGGCTTTTTCTCGTTTTTCTCAGGTGCCGCTGGTTTCTTATCACTTTCCCCCGCATTATTGCTGTTCGTATTATTATTGCTGCTGGTTGACGTATTTCCCGAGCAGGCCGACAAGAGCACGCTCATAACCAGAAGTGCTGCTAATGTAGATACCCCGATTGATCTCCATTTTCCCAACTTCACACCTATCTCCCCCTAGAACAATAATAGAATAATATGGATATAAATCCTATCCCTTAATAGAACCTATCAGCATACCTTTCACAAAAAATTTCTGTAGAAACGGATACACAACCAGCATAGGAACAACCATAACCATAATTCCAGCAGCACGAATGGATTGGGGAGTAATCTTGCTTAAGTCTTCACTCGTGTTGCCCATGTTCATCTGATTGTTGATCTCATTCAACAATTGCTGATTCTGTATCATGTTCTGAACCAATACCGATAGATTGTGCCTGGTAGAATCGTTAATGTACATCAGCACGTTGAAGAACGAGTTCCAGTGTCCGACTCCATAAAATAGGGAAAGCGCAGCAATAACCGGCATAGACAGCGGTAGAAATATACGGAATAGCAATCCCCACTCCGAGCATCCGTCTATACGAGCGGCTTCTACCAGCTCCTCAGGAATATTCTCAAAGAAAGAGCGCAGTACCAGCAGGTTCCAAGCGCTTACCATTCCAGGAAGCCACAGCGCGCCATAGCTATCGAGCAGTCCCAACGATCGAATGAGCAGGAAGTTTGGAATGAGCCCCGCACTGAACAGCATCGTAAAGACGATCGCCATACTGAAAAAGTTTCGACCATAGAAATATTTTCGTGACAGCGGATAAGCAGCCATAATCGTAAATGTCATGTTGATCATCGTACCTACGATCGTAATCACCACGCTGTTCGTGAAAGCACGCATAATAGGCGTACCATCAAACAGCAAACTATACGAATCGAATGTGAATTCAACAGGCCAGAACGACACGAGCCCCGAAATTACCGAATCATTTGAGCTTAGCGAAACGGATAAGAGATGAATAATCGGTAGCAGACATGATATGGCAAGCAAGGACAGTATTGCATAGTTACACGCGTAAAACCATTTTTCCCCTCTAGTGGCCTTCATCCTTCTCCTCCTACCATATATTTTGCCCGAATCTGCGTGCGATCCGATTCGCAGCAATAACAAATATGAGGCCAATTAGCGATTCAAACAAACCGAGCGCCGCGCCAATGCTGAATTGATTGCCACGCAAGCCTGACTTATAGTTCCAGGTACTAATGACCTCGGAGACATTGGAAACGGCTGAATTCTGCAGGACGTAGACGTGGTCGAAGCCTACCTCCATTAGATTTCCCATGCTCAAAATGAAGACCAGCACGATGGTGGAACGTATACCGGGCAGCGTAATGTGCCACATCTGCCTCCACTTTGAAGCGCCGTCAATACTCGCCGCCTCGTATAGATCAGGACTGATTCCGGATAACGCCGCCAAGTAGATAATGGCCCCCCAGCCTGCGGATTTCCATATTCCTGAGCCAACGTAAATGGACAGCCAGCTCAATTCGTTATAGAGAAATGGGAATTTGGATCCTGTCAGCTTCTCGAGCAGCATATTAATCGTCCCAGCTTGTTGAGCAAACAAGGTGACGACGATGCCCCCAATAATGACCCAGTTCAGAAAGTGGGGCAGATACACCAAGGTCTGGACTGATTTCTTAAACCAGGATTTCCTGACTTCATTAATCAGAATCGCAAGTATGATCGGGAACGGAAAGCCTACAAATATATTCAGTAAGCTAAGCATCAACGTGTTCCGAATCACATTAAGCATCATAGGGTTGTCGAACAGCAGCTTGAAATTGTCCAGCCCAACCCAAGGACTGCCGAGAATACCGTCCCTGAAGCCGTAGTCTTTAAATGCAATGACTAAGCCAAGCATCGGAACATATTTGAAGATTACAAAGTAGAGCACAATGGGCAGGAACAATATGAGCAAAGGGATATTCTGTTGAAACCGCTTTCTTCTTGGAGATAATAATGCCCCGTTAGGATACATGTTGGACACCTGCCCCTTTGCCGCTTCCGCCGTTCGTTGATTCATGCTGTTATCACCCCCTCTCCTCATGCAACATGGTACATCTCAATCTACCTTCTTCTTGATACATCGAACAATATCCACATTTCTTCTTTTCGTATACGAAATTCCATCCACAGCAAAAACACCGCAGCAGGCGGATTGAATCGGCTCAATCACGCTCTAGACGCGGTGTTAGGCTATCCCTTCATATACAACTTTCTAGGTATATTCAATGTTCCACTTGGGAGGCTTGATGCTCACTTCGGAAGTATCCCGGCGTTACACTGGTTATCTTCTTGAACATTCGGATAAATGAGAGCGTGTGGACATATCCGACCTTAGATGCGATGACATGCACGGGAGCATCACTCTCTATAAGCATTTTCTTCGCTTCCTGAACGCGAACCTTTGCGATGAAGTCGGTAAATTTCTCGCCGAACTCTTCTTTGAACAGGCGGCTGAAATATTTCGGATTCAGGCTAAAATGATGGCTGATATGATCCAATGAAAGGTCTGGGTTGCCGTAGTTATGCTCAAGATACACTTTGATCTCTTGAATAAGGCTATGGTTCTGCCGCTGCTTCCTAAGACCCGCCAATCGATCGGACACGTCCAGCAGGATGTCGAAGTATTCGTCCCGAACCTCCTCCAGCAGCTCGAATCTGGCGGTTGCCGCTGCAAGCCCACTCTCTGCATCCGTACGCCACACCTGCTGAAACTCAGCTGGCAGCTCCATCATCTCTTTCTGCAAATGGAACGTTAAGTAGTTCAACAGATTGATTATATCGTCGCGTGTGAATACTCCTTCACGCAAACCGTTGAAGAATTGTTCATATTGTTCCTTCCACTGCTCCTCATTCAACCGAAATGACTGCGACAGCGAGCGGACCGTCTGGAGCAGTCGATATAGTTCTCCTTGCGGTTGAAGCTCGGCATCGGCAGTAGAGATCGTTGTGTCGCTGCCAAGCACCGGCTTGTACTTTAGGGCTTGCTGCGCCTCCTCGTATGAAAGTGAGAGATCGTCAATGCGATCGACGGCGCTTCCGATGCCCAGGGTGACGGTAAAGTTCATGTTCGCCTTCACCCAATCCCGCACTTGATCGCTTATGTCATGGGCAAGCGAGCTCTGATTGATTGTATTAGCCTCATATTGCAGCAGCACGCCCAATCTCCTGTTCGATATCCATTCCGACCATGCTTGTACACCTTCCTGCTCGGCTATTTCATGAATAATGGCCGAGAGCGCATACTTTAACAGATACTGATCATGATGCGAATAGCCGTTTGCGAACAAGGAGTAGCGGTCAATCTCCATCGCAGCCACAACCATGCTTCCTCCTGCTGTCCGCAAGCCGAGCCGCGACATCTCCTGATTCCACTCTTGCTGCCCTACGGGACGCGTCCCCTCCATAATTTCTTTGAAGAAGTGCTTGCGTCGATACGCAAGGTCTTCATTCTGACGCTTCTTATATGAGTCCGATTGCTCAATCAGATCATGGATGGCCGAAGCAATGAGGTTGAATTCATCGATTCTCTTTCCCCGCTTCGATTCTGGTGTACGAACCTGGCTCATATTTAGACTCTGCAGAATAAGTTCAACCGGCTTGTAATTTCGTCTAGAAAGAAAGATGACCGCAGCCGCGCCGAGCAAGATGGTGGCAACCCCCAGCCACACCCATACATTGTAGACAATGGACGCCATGCTGAGAAAATCAACATTGCGATAACCGCTCCTAATTTCCCAATCGATTGTGCTGGATGCAACGTTAGAAATCACCTTATACGTCCCCGTCTCTTCCTCTGCATGAGCAACTCCCGAGAACTGAAGCTTCTTATCCAGAAATGGGCGTCCATCCTGATCATAGAGATCCATAAAGCTGGATGAGTTGTCTGTCATTCCGTCTATCATCTTCTGCAGGGAAGCTGCTTCCAGGTTCACAACGATAATACCTGAGTCGCCTGCAAGAACGGGGTATCTCCTTACTAGCGATACGACAGGCGGGCCATTGTCTTGCCCATTAATGGGGTGGTACTCCCGAATAGAAGTCCATTCGGTCATCTTCTTATCTTGATATGCAGCTAACGCGAATTCCTTATCGCCGAATTGGTCGATGCCTATCATCATTCGGTTCGTCAGCACCATTCCGTCGTAATCACGATAGAAATAGATACTGTCAATCAGGTTATTAGACAGCATGATGCCATTCAGCAAGGAAGACACCTTGGCATTCACAAGCGGGCTTGACGGAATGCTCTCATTAAAAAACGGCCTCAGGTACTCATTGCTGCGCAATTCCTTTAAGACTAATTCATGAATCGATTCTAACTTGTATTCAACAGATTGCATGACCTGACTAGCCGCAGCATGATTGGCTTTGTACGCTTGATTCTTAGCTTGATCGCTAAGAACTAGGAAGAAGATAAAGATCAGAAGTGAATTGATGATTATGAAAATAGGCAGGTAGGAAACGATCAAGCGATTAAGCCAATTCTTCTTCATGGCGCCTCCGGATAGTAACGTTATTCTCGATTCAGTTGATTCATTTGACCCACGCCCAAAATATGGTTTTTTGTTCATTATACACGCTTGTTCGCACTGGTTAAAGATGGAATATCTTGTTATGATGGTCATTGGTAGGATGACGTCCTTCGTGTTAAGTGAATAGCGGAGGAAGAAGAATATATGGAGGAATCATGATGCGACCTTTGATAGGCATAGCTGCTAATTGTTCGGCACGTCCAGATGAAATGAGAGACGAAGGATTGGCTCTCCACGATTCACTCATTCAAGAGCTAGATGATGATTATGTCAAAGCGATTGAGCATGCGGGAGGAACTCCTGTCATTCTGCCTGTGACAGAGCGTCCAGAGTACTTGTATCCGCTGATTGAACGGCTTGACGGCCTGCTGCTCACCGGCGGATCCGATGTTGATCCGAGCTATTATGGCGAGCAGCAGAGTGATAAGCTGGGCGCTGTTAATGCTGCACGCGATGCGCATGAAATCGCGGTAGTCAAGAAGGCGCTGCAGGATTATGATATGCCCATCCTCGCGATCTGCAGAGGCTGCCAGCTGCTGAATGTGGCGGGGGGCGGCAAGCTGTATCAAGACTTGCCGAGCGAGCGCCCCGACAGCGACAAACATGGCTATGCCCATGTTTCTCCTAAGCATGTCGCCGTCCAAACTGTATCCTTGTCGCAAGGCTCGCGACTGATGGACATATACGGCGAAGATGCGATTCCCGTCAACAGCTTTCACCATCAAGCTGTGAAGGAGACGGGTCCAGACTTTAGCGTGAGCGCAGTCGCTCAGGACGGAATAATTGAAGGCATCGAGAAGAAAGGCGATCGTTTCGTCGTAGGCGTCCAATGGCATCCAGAGATGATGCACAGGCACGATGACCGATCTGCCGGACTGTTCCGCGCATTTGTGGATGAGTGCCGAGGGTAGATTGTGGTAAGTGCAGTATTCATAAATGCCATTAAAACATCGAGTGAACTATTTCGGGTATACAATTGGATAGCGTAACTAGAACTTGCGATGATATAATTACTGTAGACGAAGAACGTCCTTATGCCTTTCGGCATTAGGGCGTTTTTTTTGTTTTTAATGAGAAGGAGGGAGTAGGATTGAACTTTGAGCAAGCTCATCAAGTGTTTCTTGAGCGCCATCTGGCCTCTCGGAGTCGCGAAAGGAAGGGTCGGCTGCTGAGGGGGCATCAATATGCCGAAAAGCTGCTGCTTCAGAATGTATGGTGGCCGTTATTCGGCAACTTGGATCATCTCCACCCGGAGTATGAGGTATACGACTGGAATCGCAAATCACAATTTCTAGACTTCGCCTTTCTTCCGTCGTTTGGCCGATTCGGCATCGAATGCGACGGGTTCCAGAGTCACGTTAAGGACATGGATCGCGAGGCATTCAGCTATGCCTTGAACCGTGATACCTTCCTTACAGGAATGGGATGGAAGATGATTCACTTTTCCTTTGACGACGTGAAGCACCGGCCCGAAGTATGCCGCATGCTGTTGCAGCTCAATATAAGTCCCTATCTGATTCGAAACCAGGCGACATCCACCGTCTCATCTGCAGAGCAGGATGTGTTGCGATTAGCCTGGCATTTAGGCAGACCCATTCGCCCCAAGGACGTCATCGACCATTATAAAGCCAATTACCGCACAGCTCGCAAATGGCTTCAGGGTATGGGCGAGAAAGGGCTGCTGCGCCCGGTAGATCAAGGTAAATACACTTGTTACTATGAGATGAAAGAGGGTATTGCGGAGCTGCTGCTGTAAACCGACCGCCGGAACATGGCCCAAATGTTGTACTTTATACAACAATCGGCAAGCAAATCACTCATTTTGCTCAAATTGTTGTACATCATACAACATTTCACCTCAAATCGAGTCATTTTGCTAGGTTTACAGCTAGATTGTTGCACTTTGCTCTTAGGCCCCCTAATTAAACTGGAGTCTTCCTATACAGTGTTTTAAACTGTAGATAAGGGAGATGATTCGGTATG